>MNYE01000113.1 GCA_001873005.1 Dehalococcoidia bacterium CG2_30_46_9 | reverse complement strand
TCTCGTTAATTTCCTCGAGTGTAACCGACTTCTTGCGAGCTACAATCTGTCTCACAGCCGGTAAGAATGGCTCTAAATCCCCTTCGCATTCTAACTTGGGCATCGAGACATCTTCCCAGGCAAATAAAAGGAGCCTCTTATGTATATCTTCAAATAACTTTGAAATCCTCTCCTTTTCACCCTTCTCTTTTTCCATCAAAGTCGTGCTATATGCGCTGAGACCGGTAAGGCCAGGGACGAACTCATTGTTAAAAAAGCTTTCAGCCCTATCTTTATCCTCACATATAACCCTTAAATTTTCTATCTTCTTCCTTAAAACTGCGACATAACCCCTTTTATACTCCGGAGGTGCGTCGGGAATGGGTTCTGGGCTTAGCTTAGTAAAGGCGGGATCCTCATCCATGAGTTTTAAGGGAATAAGCCCGTGCACTGAGTTATCAATTTTTACCAAATCAACTTTAACTCTTGAGGCATCTGTGATGAGGACTTCTTTAGCCAATAGCCTTAGCACCTTCTCCTTGTCACTTTTGGCGCTGTCAGAAACCTTCAAGTCAATCTTTTCCTCTTGAGCCAGAGACAGTGCATTAGAGTAACGGGTTTGCGCATCTTTCAGTTTTTGGCAAATAACCCTGGCGCGCTTATCTAACTCGCTGTCATAAAACTTGCCTGGCTCTTGCAGTATAGGACTGCCCAGTTTTATTTCCCTTAATTTACCAAGAAGCAGGTTCAGGTGTTCTTTATCCGCCTGATACTCTTCTATTCTTTTAAAGCAGCTTCTAATCTCTCCATCTTTTTTAAGCAGTTCTTCCACATCCTCGGCATTCTTGGCTCGATTTCTCATCTCTTCTAACCATTTCCTTAACTCGCCTTTTTCGATGCTCTCAATATAGTTTTTCAACTCCTCGGCGGCGTAACTTATTTTTTCAGATGTCTTGCCAAACTCATACTTACCAAGAGCGCTCAAATCAATAGGGGCATTTTTCAGTTCTTCTTTCAAGCCACCTACGAAAGAGTAATAATCCCTTTCTATACCCGCAACCCTTGCTGAAGCCTCTTCCCTCAATTTCTCTATACGTTGCCGGAAACTCTTGGTTAGTACCTTGGCATTTCCAATTTCCTTAAATAATTCCCGGATGACAGCATCGATATTTTTCTCATTAAGATGTCTAAAGCCCATAGCACTATCCGGGGCGAAAAGAGCATTAAGCAATTCTGCCTTCAATTCCTTATTCATGGTCTTATTAAAATCGAGTTCCTGAAAGCCCTCAGCTTCTTTTCTCAGAATTCTATTGTTATCCCTATAGTGGTCGATTTCTCTACGTATTTCAAATTGTTTACCATCGTGCTCGAATTCGATAAATATTCTTCCCACCCCATTGATAGGAGCTATCTCCTTCCCTGTTACCAGTTTCAACTCATCATATCCTGAGGTTTTTCTAGGTCTTATTACCTTATTGAGAAAAGCATACCTGAGAGCATGGATTATATTGGACTTGCCAGCTTTGTTTTCACCATAAATAACGACCACCTTTCCCTCGGGAAATACAATAGAGCCTTCCAGTTCCATTACATTTTCGAGGTTAATTTTAGTCAGTTTCATTTTCCCTTATTTCTTCTTCCAAAGTGGGTCGACCTTCATGAGGAAACTCTTTAGACGCTCTTCTGGCACACCACAATGTAGTGCCGATAATTCGAGAAGCTTTTGGAAAAGAATTCTTTCCAGGTTGCTATCGGCATTTCGGGATAAATTATCGCTGTTAAAGATTTCATCGAATAACTTTTGAGCCAGGTCTCTATCCGGCCAAAGTAGAGAAGTCAACACCCTTGCTTCCAGCTCCGATAGACTTATCACTTTATCCAATCCCTTCAATTCGATATTTTTGATTTTTGACTTTTGATTTTTAACTTTTATATCCATTGTGTTTATTTCAGGATACCGATTTGTTTCCTGCCGCACAGTATGCTCAAAAGTGATTCCACTGGCAGAAATCCACACCCAAAGGTTATCTCGATCCTCTCTTTGCATTAAATGAGAATAAACCTCGTTAATTCCCTTGACAATGTCGCCGGGATTATCCCCCTCAATCCGAATATTAACTATGCTCTGTATCGGGTTGTATCTTTTGAAGGAAATCTCGTCACCATCCAATATCAGGTATCCAAACGGGGAGTCTTTTATTTTAGGGTTCTCCAAATCGCCAGGCCACTGATATTCGACGGTGAAGTTGTTTTTCAGCTCTCGCGATGGAATCAGAGCCGGCAACGAATAAAGGTTAGGTATGTCCAGTGAACCATGGGAGTAATGGTGCATGTGACCGTTAAGCAGGAGGGTGAATCTCTCACCCAGTGCCTGGAATACTTCTTGTTCTAATCCAGGCATATCCCAGGGTATGGTTTCATGCATGATAAGTATCTCTCCTTTTTCCGGAAGCTCTTCTCTCTTGATTGTATAGTTGCCCTGCCGATAGCGGGTCTCCATGAAATACATGCGACGGTTGCCTATTTTTTCCTCTTCATTTCTGACAAAGTGAAATCCATTCCCTAGGTAATCTTGAAGTTCTTTCAACACCGGTGCCGTGTCATGATTCCCTCTTAGTGCATAAATCCCATATTTTGTGCACTCCATTAATTGCTTAAGTCCCTTACGAATCTCAGGCCAATATTTGGCTGCTTCAACATCCACCACCCACTCTCCCCCTTTCTCCCTTTCGTCAAACATATCGCCGGCAAGGATAACTGCCTCAGGTTCTTCTGCTACGACCTGGCTGACAACCTTATTGAAATTCTTCAGCGAGATTTCGCCGCGTGGAGACCTGTAGTTCTCGTCTCTAAAACGTTCGGCCTGAATTAGGAGATGTGCATCGCTAAGAATGGCTATTCGAGACACGGCTGATTCTGCCCTAACTATATCCTTTGTTCCGGTGTAACTACTCACCCTGCTGTCATTCTGAGCCGAAGGCGAAGAATCTCCTAGACCCTTCGCTTTACTCAGGGTGACATGAGGATAGCTGTGCAGTTACAATATATCAATGACTATGAATCCTAGACTACCGTCTAGGATGTTTCAGAATAGTCCTGAACTTGATTCAGGATATGTCTACGTTGCGAACCAGATTTCCCCACCCAGGATTTGTCATTGCGAGCCGAAGGCGTGGCAATCTTGTTACGAATACGGGATCTGTTACACCATTTCAATTCTTGATGAAGATATACCCGACCCCCACCGTTGTATTAGGCCAATGATACTCCCCTACCTGTTAGCTGTTAAGCCTCAACCCTGAATGGGTAGACCAGGCCGCGACTCGAAACCGGCAAGGTATGCGGTGACAGAATGACCACGTGCCCGTGAGGATTCGATTTGTTGCAGGAGGCATTGGACAAGACAACCCTTAAGCATTTGAGAAGTTAAAGCGACTAGGCTATGATGATGTATCCAGCTATTCCATCGAGTCGAAGAGGGAATCAAAGTTAGCTGTGGATTTTTGATAGGTGGCAAAGAATGCCTTCATCCTTTATTTTTATGGAAATGGCGAAATGGTAGCTAACCATGATGTCCTGGAAGGTGGTTACAATCACCAAATCTCAGGGAGAAATGCTAAGTCCTTGCTCGACGAGATGACCTGATGCATGGAACGATGTCTGCGCACTTACTAATTTGAACAAAGAAGGAGGTAACATAAAATGGACGGAAAGGAAAAAAAGAAAAAGAAGGGCGATTTTAAGCCTAAAAAGTCAGTTTCTCAGCCAACGCCCTCGAAGAAGACATAAGTAAGAATGAAGAGCTTTTGTCATGGTTTTTGCCGAGGATTTGGTTTAAGGTAGACCAGACTTAGCCGCGAAAGAGCCCTGAACTTAATTCAGGGTAAGTTTTAAAGAAAATCTGAAGCTATTATGTTGTTTCCGAAACTATGACAGCAACAGTCATTCTCGTGCGCCATGGGCAAACTAATTCAAACGTTACTGGCTTCTTTATGGGCTGGTCCGACGAAGATCTAAATGAGATAGGCTATACTCAGGCACGCCGTTTGGCTTCAAGGTTAGCTAATCTGCCCATCGCTTCGGTTTACACTAGTCCACTTCGGAGAGCCTATGCTACCGCAGCGATTCTCGCTGAATCTCACAAGCTAGAGTTGAAGGTCTTGGACGACTTAATCGAAATTCAGCTCGGAGACTGGCAGGGACTGTATGCGAATGAAATCAAGCGAAGGTGGCCAGAACTCTGGCAGCAGTTGAGGACTGACCCTTCAGAGGTAACCATGCCTAACGGTGAAAGTTTGAGGCAGGTAACTGAGCGTGCCGTTCGAGCCTTTGAGACGGTAGTGAGAGCTAACCAGGACAAGCAAGCCCTAATCGTGACCCACGATGTTATTATCAGGGTATTAGTGGCGCATGCTCTTGGGGTACCGAATAGCATTTATCGCAGATTTGAGATCAATAACGCATCGCTGAGCTTGATACGAGTGGACAATAGTAATCCCCACCTTATTACGCTAAATGATACATCGCATCTTGAAGGTTAGTGTGCGGCCCCTTTGGATAGGGCGAGTAGAGTTAGACTTTGCCCACACCTAGGGCAATGACCAACAGCAAATATCATCGTTTTTGTTTTTGTCCCGCAATGCGGACATGATATGTCATCCCAGGCACTGGAGTAATCCTTGACCAACATGTGACACTATCGTTAGCAAAATTACCAATAATCGCCGTTATAAGGAAGGCCCTCGCCTTGGAGATGATTCCAACTGTCAGCACCCTTCGCTGTATATTGTGCTCACGGCTGGGACTTCTTCTGTCCCTTCAAGATTTCAATGAAACGGCAAAGTGCATCCAAAGAATTATCAGCCAGTTTATCCAGCTTTTCCCAATCAGGATGCGGCTTATCCAACTCGGCTCGCATATTCCTGAGAGCCTCCTCCCATTTGTCCCGGGCTTTGGATACAAGTTCATTTGACGTCATTCTTGTGTCGAAACCTCTGTTAATTATGTTAATATTAGCAAACTATATAGATGACATTGCAAACTCCTAATTTCCCCCTCACAAAAACCGAGGCTTCTCTCTACTGCTCTTATTTTATGACTAGTTCTTCTTTTGATGCAACTAAAATGTACAGGAAATGGCCTGCTCGAGAAACCTGACATGGTCGGCTTTTTCAGAGGTGTCACAAACCTCTGCCGGTGCAGTTACTATGGAGAATTAGTTCTACTCTTTTGCCATTAACATTGAACAATTCAAACTATTGTGACCTCAGTCGATAATGGGCAATTATCATGTTCTCAGCTAATCCTGAAACGCGCAACCTGAGGAGCTTTCAAGAACTCCCATTCTCCCCTGATGCCATAACTTAAGAGGGTGTCCAAAAACTCAGTACCGTAGCTTTGACCAGAAAATTGCTTAGCTTTGAAAAAGTGCCATTTTTGGAGTTTTCGGACAACTTCTTAATGCGGCCACTTCCATGTGCAGCATGGCAATACCGCAATCCAAACGTTTGGCGACGTTGAATTCCATCCTCTCGAAGCCCTGTAACAAGAGATGATAGACGTTTACGTTGGTGGGTTGCGGCCAAAGCCTGTCATCAGCTTTTTTTCTATTGATTGAGATTCTTTGGCATAACCGACCGGCGTTACTGCCAAAACTCTTTCATTTTCACCTGTCCCTGCGACAGCGGCAGCCACGTCTGGTCTGAAAAATCCACCGACCCAACAGGTAGCTAATTGCAAAGCGGTTGCCCCCAGAACGATACCTTCCCTGGTATAGCCGATCTCTTCTTGAACATAAGGACTTTCCATGTTACCAATGAAAGCAACGAAACTAGGGGCACCTTCTATCTTACCGAAGAGGCCCATGATACCTTTGAAGAGCCGCTTAGGTGACTCAGTAACCAGCACCGCTCTGGCATGTGGGAAGGGTTTGAATTCCGCGCAAACCGAATATAAGCGAGCTAAGTGGTCCGGATCTACTGGTTTGCTGTCAAACTGCCTCCGCGACCTTCGCTTAGGAATTGCACTGTACCATCTTGAAGCAGGGATTTCCATTTACGCCTTTACGCAGGCAACCTACCATACATGATGCCCAATTTAGACTCGACTTGACAATGAGGACATTGAGTAGTCCTCACAATGTCTGAAGCAGCCTTCTGCAATATGTGTGATTACATTCTTACCTTCACCATTTCTGTTGCCCGCTAGAACATCATCAATCATATTGCCGGTACCAGTCGCCACTTCCCAACAAGGAATGCTTCTTGTCTATCACCTTTCCCGCTTCCACGGCGGCAATCTTAACGAAAGAACCGACCGCCCGGTCAATCGGTGCTTGAGGGCTTTCAATAAATAAGGCCTGATTTGCGTACTTTTGGCTGACCTCAGCAATTTTGGTCAAGTACTTTATTAATCTCTGCCCACTTTTGGATTCTACCACCCACTCCGGTAGCCATCAAGGTTGCTGCACCTACGAGTTGGCAGAGCAGAGTCAAGAACCTAAGCATTGCTTCGCAACTCTAGACATTCCGCCCAATCGTTCAATCACGCTTGTCCTATCCATAACTGCTCATCTCTTATATGACGAACTCTTCACCATCGTTTAACATATGAACATTGTGAAAGAGTGACACGTAGTCCTGCGGCTGAAATATGCCAATTGGGACTAAGCATTTGGATTCAAAGGCTTCTGCTAATCTCTGCAAGCCTCTTTCTGTCACATGGCCACTGGTATGTACAATCTCTAACTCAATGCCCTTTTGCTTCAATGTTTCACGCAAGTTGCTTCTGTCGAGGTAACCTTCCCACATCGAGTATATCACTACTGCTCCAGCAAGATTATCAAGATGCTTCGGAAATACTTGAAAGATTGAATTGTCCTTCACTAACATCACGATTTTCCTTCTATCTCGTTTTATCTCTTCTAGTTCGATTTTAGCTCTAGGTCCACCCCCACATGCGTGGGGAATACACATTGGACGGTTTCTGCAATTGGATTGCCTCCTGCCTCTATTATTGCCATTGGAGGAATAAACACATAAAATAGAGCTTGGAATAGTGGATTAACAAATTATGACGGTCAAGATTGTAACTGATAGCGTTGCTGATTTGCCATCTGAGGTGGTCAAAGAGCTAGGTATCACAGTAATTCCCATACTTGTTCGCTGGGGAGAAGAGATTTACCGTGATGGCATTGACTTGACTGCTGAGCAGTTCTATGAGAGGTTAAAGCGGAGCAAAATCCCGCCAGTTACTTCAGTGCCATCGCCCGGGACATTCGCTGAGGTATATGATAAGCTAGCTCAGGAGGCAAACGAAATTCTTGCCATAATTCTTAGTTCCAGGCTCAGTGGCACCTATGGGGTGGCGTTACAAAGTATAGGGTTAATGAAGAGGAAATGCCGGGTAAAAGTAATTGATTCCGGATGGGCTACTATGACAGAGGGATTCATAGTTATGGAGGCGGCTAAGGTAGCTCAGGCTGGGGCTAGCCTAGACGAAGTGACGGACGTAGCCCGAAAGACTATTTCTCGTGTAGATTTTCTTTGCACCTTTGATACCTTGGAGTATCTGAAACGGGGTGGGCGCATTGGCAAAGCACAGGCTTTTCTGGGATCAATACTCAACATAAATCCTCTTATCACCCTGAGGAATGGTGTGGTTGAGCCTGCGGGTAGAACACGCTCTCGGGCTAAGGCAATTGAGCGTTTATACGAATTTGCTCTGAGCTATTCCCACATTGAGGAATTGGCCATTGAGGATACGGCTTGTCCTGATGAAGCAGAGGCGCTAGCTGACAGACTTAGCGCCAAATCTTCCAAAGAGCACATCTTTCGCTCAAAGATGACACCAGCAATCGGCACACATACTGGCCCTGGCCTCTTGCTGGTAGCCGTACTAGGGGATAAGGACTAGCCGTGGCTGGCAAAAAGGGATGTAATA
>MNYE01000017.1 GCA_001873005.1 Dehalococcoidia bacterium CG2_30_46_9 | reverse complement strand
TGTGGGGCAGGTGCTGTCTGAGGAGGATGCTATAAAGGTTCTGGATTATCTCAAGAAGTTGATAAATGGTGTCTGGCAGAAGCGGGAAAGCATCACCCCCATTTATGAAAGAAAGGGAGAGATAAAGGCGAAGGATATACTCGACTTTTTGCCCAGAACCAATTGTCATGATTGTGGGCTTCCCACCTGCTTTGCTTTCGCCATGGCTATGATGAGGGGGCAAAAACACTTGAAGGACTGCGCTGTTTTAAATGAACCTGAATTTGCCCAAGATAAGGAGGCGCTGGTGAAGCTGCTCCAGATGGTTGGCTCGGAGGAGGCAGCAAAGTGAAAGAGTCAGCATCAAGGAAGGCCTAATGGGAGGTAGGCTAATGAAAAAAGAGAGATGTCTGCTAACTATGATAGCAGTAATTATGCTGTTGGTTCCTTCTTGCGAAGTAGCTAACCACCCGCCACTGATCACAAGCCTCAAAGCTGAGTCAAACGCAGTTTATACTTCCGGGAGTTGCCAGATTGAGTGCATTGCTACGGATGAGGATGGCGATGAGTTGAGCTATGAATGGTCAGCTAGCAAAGGCAACATACATGGCAGCGGAGCTACTGTTACTTGGACTGCTCCTGAGTCCGAAGGCGTCTATAATGTTGCGGTCACAGTGACCGATGGCCGTGGTGGCAAAGTTACGGATTATGTAACCGTCACGGTAAAAGTCAATAGTCCACCAGTCATCAACACCTTGATCGCCGACGCAGACTGGATTACTCCTTCGGGTAGTCTCCAAGTGAAGTGTGATGCTGAAGACCCTGACGGTGACGAGCTAAGCTATGAGTGGTCAACTAGTGAAGGTGATATTTCTGGCACGGGGCCTGAAGTTACCTGGACCGCTCCTGAGGCAGTGGGTACTTGCACCATCACAGTTGCAGTTACCGATGCACATGGTGAGAAGTACACAAGATCAGTAACCATTGGTGTGGTGCCAAACACCCCACCGACTATCGAAGACCTAATTGTCACTGCTGCACATATGTTCTTCAGGAAGCAATCTAGCAGTTACCTAATCGGTAAAGCAACAAGCTGTCAAATCGAGTGTCTTGCTTCTGCCCCCAAGGGCAGTGCGCTAAACTATGGATGGTCAGCTAGCGGGGGTGAGCTTTCCGGGGAGGGCTCTATGGTCACTTGGACTGCCCCAAATACGTCCGGAGAAGTTACAGTCTCGGTAACAGTGTCTGATACGACTGGCAATATGGTTAGTAAGAGCCTAGTCTTCAACGTGGTGGCCTGCTCATCATGTACGTTTGGGTGAAGCTAAGGGATAAATGGCAATTCTAGCTAAGGGCAAAATTCTGAAAGTGGAGACCTACTCAGACCGTAAGTCTAGGTGAGAAATCCTTAATGAATGAGCTATTTTGAGGTGGCATTTGCCAATGAATAATAGATTGACCAATTATTTGAGAAAGACTTTCGAAGACCGCTTCAAAAGATACTTGATCATATCTCTGGTAATCCTAGGGATAGTCCTCATATTTACGGGTCAGGAAGCAACAAAGCCAACTGCCGACGAGGGTTTCGGGGTTCATTTTTTCTATCTCCCTGGCTGTCCACACTGTGATGCACAAAAGCCGTTCAATGAAAAGTTAGCCAATACATACCCTTCAATTCAATTTATTTATTACGATGCCACTAAACCTAAAGAGCATGCCCTATTGTCGGAGATGCTTGAAGATCTGGGGGTAAAAAACGAACCAGCTTTCCCGATAACAATTTTCGGAAAACAAGTGTTTGGTGGCTGGGAGTCAGAAGAAACGACAGGCAAAGAGATTGAAATGGCTATGCAAAAATGTTTGGCAGGAAATTGCCCTCAAGGAGTGAGCATAGAGCCCAGTGACGAAATCGTATTGCCCATCATAGGGGAAATAAGACCTTCTAGCTACTCTCTTACCAGTCTAGCTGTAATTTTAGGACTTGTTGACGGCTTCAATCCCTGTGCTATGTGGGTACTTGTTTACCTTATATCCCTAATAGCGACTTTGAAAGATAAGAAAAGAATATGGCTGTTGGTCGGCTCCTTTGTTTTGGCTTCAGGAGTCCTGTATTTTCTGTTCATGACAGCGTGGCTCAATGCTTTCCTGCTCATCGGCTATGTCAGGCCAGTGACAATTGCGATTGGGTTGGTAGCTCTGGGTGGAGGGATATTGCAAACAAAGGAATTCTTGAAGACAAAAGGGGCCATCGTCTGTGAAGTTACAGACGAGGAATCCCGAAAAAAGACGATGACGAAAATACAGAAGATTGTCTCCTCTCCCATAACCTGGGGAACGATAGCGGGAATTGTAGCCCTTGCCTTTGTGGTAAATTCTATCGAATTCGCCTGTTCAGCGGCAATTCCGGCGATTTTCACTCACGTTCTGTCTTTGAGCAATCTTTCCACCTTCCAATACTATGGCTACATACTGCTGTATGTTTTCGTTTTTATGCTTGACGACCTTATCATCTTCGGGACAGCTGCTTTTGCTATGACTTCAAGCCTGGGAGACCGATATGTGAAGTATTCCAGACCAGTAGGTGGAACAATACTAATAATTCTAGGTGCATTACTCCTTTTTGCGCCAAATTTACTGCGCTAACAGTCATACACTTTTTGGAAATAAGAGATGAAGGAGAATGCTCGGATGAAGAACATGACGCAAAAGAAAAGACTTCCTCTGCTTGACCGCTTTCTTACCCTCTGGATATTCCTGGCTATGGGCCTGGGGGTGGGGCTGGGTTATTTTTATCCTGAAATCTCAGACTTCGTCTCCCGCTTCCAGGTAGATACCACGTCCATTCCCATCGCCATTGGCCTTATTCTGATGATGTATCCCCCGCTAGCCAAAGTCAAATATGAAGAACTGCCCAAGTTTTTTAGCAACTGGCGTGTTCTAGCACTCTCCCTAATACAGAACTGGATTATCGGGCCGGTGCTTATGTTCCTCCTGGCCATTGTCTTCCTACGCAATTACCCCGACTACATGGTAGGGCTGATTATGATCGGGCTGGCGCGCTGTATCGCCATGGTCATAGTGTGGTGCGAACTGGCCAGAGGAGATAATGAGTATTCCGCTGGTCTGGTAGCTTTTAACGCCATCTTTCAGATGGTTTTTTACTCGATTTTCGCGTACATATTCATAACGGTGCTACCACCGTTGTTCGGGCTTAAGGGCACCGTAGTGCAAGTCAGCATATGGCAAATTGCTCAGAGTGTCTTGATCTACCTGGGAATCCCCTTTCTCGGCGGGATGCTGACCCGGTTCATCTTCATGAAGACGAAGGGCAAGGAGTGGTACGAGACTAAGTTCATTCCCAAAATCAGCCCCATCACCCTGGCCGCGCTTCTCTTTACCATTATAGTGATGTTCTCGCTTAAGGGCGACATTATTGTTCAGTTACCGCTGGACGTGGTACGCATCGCTATTCCTCTGGTACTCTATTTTGTGGTCATGTTTTTAGTCTCATTCTATATGGGAAGGAAGCTTAGCGGCGACTATAGCAAGACAGTAACCATTGCTTTCCATGCCTCCGGTAATAACTTTGAACTAGCTATAGCGGTGGCTGTGGGAGTGTTCGGCATTAACTCGGGGCAGGCATTTGCGGCTGTCGTTGGACCGTTAGTCGAGGTGCCAGTGCTCATCAACATGGTAAACTTGGGGCTTTATTTCCAGCGTAAGTTGTCATGGAAAGGAGAGGGAAATGCTTAAATTAAAGAAGAGAGAGCAATTACAGTGGAACATGGTGATTAGGACTCGATATCACTTTCTCTTGGTGTGCTTAGCTCTGTCGCTAGTAGCAGGTTATACAGCATCGTGTACCGCGCCTTCAGCAGCAAATGGAGGGACGTTATCAACCTACCAGTTGGAAATTAACTTACTGGGCACAAAGAACAGGTTGTTGGTTGACAGCCAGGGAAGGCCAAAGACAAATGTAGAAATATCATCTGCTGATGACAGGATTAGCCTGTCTTTCAATAAGGGCACTGTGGGGCTGGACAAAGATCAGAGGCCTCTCCAAGCTATCGATGCAGCGATTGACCCGAGCCCACCACCTTCACCAAAGGATGCTTATATTGTTGGCGCGGTCTATGATTTTAAACCTGAGGGAGCTAATTTCAAGCCCCAAATTAAGCTTACGCTGAGCTATGACCAAAGGGAACTGCTAGAAGGATTAAGGGAGGAAAACGTATATATCGCTTGCTATCAGGATACCGGGTGGGGAAAGCTACTCAATAAGAAAGTAGATACTGAGAGCCATAAAGTCACCTCAGAGATAGATCACTTTGCTAGATTTGCTGTTCTGGCGCCAAGGGTGCATCCAACTTCAGGCATGCCTTTAGTCCCGTCTGACAAAGTCGAAGTTGTTTACTTTCACCGCACACAGCGCTGCTCTTCCTGTCTCTATGCCGAGAAATGGACACGCTATACCGTGGAAACCTACTTTGCAGATGAGCTGGCTAGTGGCAAGGTAGTCTTTAAGGTGCTCAATGTAGAGGATAAGGAAAATGCTGCCATTGTGAAGAAATACGGCGCTTTTACATCATCCCTGTTTATCAACACCATAAAAGACGGCACTGACCATATTAAAGAGGCGACGGATGTCTATACTCTCATTGGTAAGGACGATGCATTTGTCAAGGCAGTAAAGAGCAATATTGAGAAAAGCCTAAAAGGAGAGGCTTAATGAATTTAGGTGGCATAATGAACCAGCTGGTTCAAGACTTTAATATCCCGGTTCTCTCAGCGCTGGCTCTGGGCTTGCTAACTGCCATCAGCCCCTGCCCTATGGCTACCAACATTGCTGCCCTGGCATATGTTAACCGTAGAGCAGTAGAACGCAAATATGCTGTTATAACTGGAACGCTCTATACAGTTGGGCGCATGTTTTCCTATTCTATACTTGGTATCCTGATCATCATGGCTGGCATTGAGATTCCCGGAGTAGCTTCATTTCTTCAGGATTTTGGTGAGCAGGTCCTGGGGCCACTCCTGATTGTAGTAGGACTGATAATGCTAAACATCAACAGGCTTTCTTTTAATTTAGGAGGCGGGAAGCTAGCTTCGATAGGAGGAAAGGTAGCTGATTGGGGAATGATAGGTGGATTCCTTTTGGGTGCTCTTTTTGCCTTAGCCTTTTGTCCTTATAGCGCTGTCCTATTCTTTGGAGTATTGATACCTTTGGCTCTTAAATCCAGCGGTGGTGTAGCACTACCTGCGGTGTATGCCATTGGTACCGGGCTACCCGTTTTGGTATTCGGCACGCTTCTATCCATCGGTGTAGCCAGAGTTTCCACCTGGCTCAATGCGGTCACCCGCGCTGAAAAAGTCATTCGCATAGTAGTTTCCATTATTTTCATAGGGGTGGGAATATATTATGTGGTACTCTGGATACAGACTCGAGTTTAATATGGCTACCATTAGCGTCAATGTTACAATCATCCCCTTCCCAATCAAATGAGGAGCAAGTCAATCTCTAAAGCCCTAGTAAGTACAAATAAAGGCTCATGCTAAAAGTAAAGCCACCTGACGGTTATCCTCCAGAGGAGGGTCGCTATGTAAGGGGTAACGACTACTCTCCGGTAGCAGTTTGCGTCATTCTGGATACTTTTGACTTTGCTATACCACCTGAATTGAATGAGCTGGTAATGGTTAGCGTAGATTTGGGTGCTGCCCTTTCAGGAATGCTTCAAACAGAGAATATAGGACTGGAGAAGATGATTTGCAATATCGTGGCCAACCCGAATATCCGATACATTGTGCTCTGCGGAAGAGAATCGGCAGGACACCTGCCGGGCGAATCGCTCCTGGCACTTAAGGAAAACGGAGTTACTGAGACAAAGCAAATCGTCGGCACAAGAGCTCCTACCCCACACCTCTATAATATTCCCCTGGAGCTGATAGAACGATTCAACCAGCAAATCGTAAGCGTTATCAACCTGCTGTGCCAACCGGGAGAGAAGGATACCAAGGTACCCGGACTTAGTCCAGAGGTAATAAAGAAGGCGGTGGGGAGCTGCTATCAAGAGGAGTCGGTGCTCTTTATGGGCTATAGGCTTCATGATATAGGGGCATATCCTGAGCCGGCAATGTGCTACAAAATTGCGTCAAAATTAACTCGGTCACAAGAAGATATTTTGCAACCAGGTAAATCAAAGCTGAATATGGGGTTTATGCTCCACAAACTTTTACCTAAGACAGATTGTAAGAGATGTGGCAAGCCGAATTGCCTTGCCTTTGCTATTGGTTTGGCAAAAGGTAAAAGTCGCCTTGAAGAATGCCCTATCTTAGATCAGCCAGAATTTGCCGCCAATCGACAGGCTCTGGCTAAGCTTCTAGAATAAAGTGGAAAGGAAAATTCCCTTATGTATTCTTCTTATCAGTGGAAAAGTCAAAGAAGTGATCGAGTCTTAATCGGAGGTAGATTAATGAAAATAAAGAGATGTCTGCTCATTATGGCAATGGCAATTATGTTGTTGGCCACGTCCTGCAAAGCACCTAACCACCCGCCGCTTATCACTAGTCTTAGAGCTGAGCGAGAGGTAATTGCTTCGTCAGAGAGTTACCAAATTGAGTGTATTGCTTCAGACGAGGATGGTGATGAGTTAAGCTACGAATGGTCATCTAGCGATGCCAGAATAAAAGGAGATGGCCCTGTTTTCACCTGGGATACTGCCAACTTTGGAGGGAATTATACTATTACAGTGAAAGTACTAGACGGGAATGGTGGCATAGCTACTGATTCTATAACCATTACTGTGAGGACGAATCATCCACCGACTATTATCACCTTGGTAGCCCATAGGGATCAGGTTAGTCCTTCAGATACTTACCAGATTAAATGTGATGCTGAAGACCCCGATGGTGATGAGTTACGCTATGAGTGGTCAGCTAGCGGAGGCAATATTTCTGGCCCAGGTCCTCTAGTTACGTGGACTGCTCCTGAAGCATCAGGAACCTATAGTATCAAAGTTAAGGTGATAGATGATCTTGGCGGTGAAAGTACAAGGTCGTTGGATATCAACGTAACCCTCAATAATCCACCAATTGTCGAGGGGTTGATTGTTACTCCCAAAGAACCTAAATACCTGAAGGAATACCCTGGAGGGTACCAAATCTTACTGGGCAGAAGTTGTGAAATTGAATGTATTGCTTCCGATCTCGATGGCGACGAGTTAAGTTATGAATGGTCAACTGACGGGAATGTCTTCGGAGAGGATTCTATAGTTACCTGGGCTGCGCCTCTTAAGGAGGGAGGTACAGTTACTGTCGCTGTAACAGTGTCTGATAGCAGTGGTGGTGTAGCTACCAAGAGCATACTTTTCAAAGTGGAGACTTGTGCGTGCGCATTTGGGTAAGGAGCAATGTTGTATAATATACAAAGATAACACTCAATGGCCAAGATAATTGCCGTCTGTAAAAGTGAGAAGAAGGGCACGAGAAAGGAAGACGTAACCGAAGCGTTTCTCAAAGAGGGATATGGACTTCTCGGTGATGCCCATGCTGACTGTTGCACCCATCGTCAAGTAAGTTTGCTGGCGATCGAAAGCATCAACCGGATGCGAAGTCTTGGCTTCGATGTCAACCCTGGAGATTTTGCCGAAAATCTTACCACTCAAGGGGTGGATCTCGTCTCTCTCCCCATAGGCACGAGAATAGCCATTGAAAAGGATGTTCTTCTCGAGGTTACCCAGATTGGCAAGGAGTGCCATAGTGGGTGTGCTGTTTTTCAGCAGATAGGCAAATGCATCATGCCCAAGGAGGGGGTATTTGCCAGGGTAATTCGTGGTGGGCTTGTCAAAGCTGGAGACCAAATAAGCGTCTGTACGGTTGGTGATAAGTTATGACAGCACAAGAAGGGTTAGCACAGATGGAGAGTGAAACAGAGAGGCTTCCCGTATTGCGGCTTACTGAAAAAGGCAGAAGCAGCATTGAGGATGTAG
>MNYE01000011.1 GCA_001873005.1 Dehalococcoidia bacterium CG2_30_46_9 | reverse complement strand
CTCAAGTGTTTTGGACACCCTGTGGGCGCCAGCGGTTTGAGAATGACCTATGAGGTTTATAAGCAACTGCAGGGCAAAGCACAGTCTCCCGAACGGCAGCTAAAGAATGTCAGGCTTGGTTTATCTCACACCTTCGGAGGACCTCCTCAGACAAGTGCTGTGGCTATATTGGGCAAAGAGCTAGGCTATCCTTAAATAAAATGCAAAAGGTAAAAATAAAAGTGCAAAAATACAGAGCAAAAATTAAAAGGTTTTACATTTTGAGTTGTCATTTTGACTTTTGACCTTTGATATTTGATTTTACTTTCATGCCCATTTACGAATATTGGTGTGATTCCTGCCGGCGAAAGGTCAGCCGATATGAACGGGAATTTTCTCCTTCCTCACCTACTTGCCCCGATTGTGGGAATAACCAACTCATCCGTATATTCTCTACCTTTTCCATGCATAAAACATATAAGGATGTTTATGAAGGCATACTTTCTGATAGAGAGTTAACTCAGGGGATGATGCACAATGATCCCAGAGCCATGGCTGAGTGGAACAGGCGGATGAGTGGTGGTGAGAAACCTTCTCCTGAATATGAGGAGCTAACTGAGAGAATGGATAGAGGAGAATGGCCCGCTGAGCAAATAGCAGCAAAAAGAAAGGAATTTGAAAAGCAGATGACGGGCGAGGAAGGCAAACCATGAACTTAATTCAGGGGAAAGTAAGTGAGGGAAGGAATCCATGCCTATATATGAATTTATTTGCCAAGATTGCCAGCGGAAAATAAGTTTTCTCGTGCGGTCGCTTTCAACTACCTTTACAGCTAAATGCTCCTATTGTGGTAGTGCTAACCTTTCCCGCACTATATCAAGCTTTGCTTACCACAAGTCACTAAAGACTGTGTGGGAGGGAAGTGGTAACCCTGAACACCCTGGTGAGGATTATTACAAGGATCCTCGCAATATTGGTCGTTGGGTAGAAAAGAAGTTTCAGGACATGGGGCAAGAATTACCACCTCAGATCAAAGAGGAAATACAAGCAGCAAGAGAAGGTGTAATGCCCGAGCCACTTAAGGATTTTCAAAGTGCCTCGCCAACCGCTGCGTATGATTGATGCTAACCTCAATCGCTCAAGCGAAGGCTTGCGTGTTTTGGAGGATGTCGCTCGATTTTTGCTCAACGATGCCGGGCTAAGCCAACAATTGAGAGCTATACGCCATAATTTAGCCGAGGAAACTAAATCTCTCAGCACAAAGCTCTTATCTCAAAGAGATTCAGAACATGATGTTGGTCACCCTCACGTCCCTCGCCAGATAAGGTGGGAGGAGGGGAGGGCCTCCTTTCTAATTGTCCCTTGCCAAATAAGGGGTGCTGAGGGGAGGGCCTCCTCTTCGCCCAAGGACTTGGCTGACTTAGTTAGGGCAAATGCCAAAAGGGTGGAAGAATCTTTGCGTGTTATGGAGGAGCTAGCTAAGCTGCCAGAGGAAAGGGCAGCCCTGAACTTGATTCAGGGTAAATTTGAGCAGGCGCGATTTACCCTTTATGCTCTGGAGCGGGAGTTACTTTCTCGGGTACTGCGCCAAGATAAGATAAAACGGATAGGCAGCCTTTACGTTATACTGGATAGGCAAGTGTTGGCTGGAAGGGACGAGCTAGCTACAGCTAGCCAGATTATTGAAGGGGGTGCCAGGGTTATCCAGCTTCGCGATAAGCAAAGTAACAAAAGGGAGTTGTTGCCCATAGCCCAAAAACTTAAGGACTTGTGCGCCAAGGCAGGCATTCTATTCATCATAAATGATTACCTAGATATAGCCCTGGCGATTAATGCTGATGGACTTCATATTGGTCAAGGGGACCTGCCTTTACCTACTATCCGTAAAGAGCTACCCATAGACAAACTAATTGGCTGTTCAGTCAACACCGTATCACAGGCAATCAGGGCACAGGAAGAAGGGGCCGATTATATTGCTGTAGGCTCTATATTTCCTACGACAACAAAAACAGATGCTACCGTAGTTGGAATAGATAGGCTCAAGGAAGTGAAAGAGAAGGTATCATGTTCCTTGGTAGCTATTGGTGGCATAAACGAAGAAAATGCCGCCAGAGTACTCGCTGCTGGCGCCGATTCTATAGCTGTAATCAGCGCTGTATTAGGTAAGGAAGATATAAAAGGAGCGGTAGAGCGACTAATCGCTGAAACGAGTAGAAAATGCCAAAGCCAATAGAAAAGCTGGAGGCTATTGCCGCGGAACTTCATCCCTACTTCGCTGCTGAAGACGAAGCACGAGAGAAGGCTTTGCGCCTTTGCCGTCAGATAGTCCGCTACAGTGCTAATGCCATACGTGCTGTCCATCGCCAAGAGATGGATACAGCCAGAGAACTTTTGACTGAAGCTCATAAATTAATTCAAGAGCTAAATCGCGACCTGAGCAAGTATGGCACCTTGCTCTATTCCGGCTTCGTCCACGATGCGCAAAAAGAGTTTGCTGAAGGGTGCATAACCCTGGCTTTGATTGCCGAAGAGGACCTGCCAAAGCCCGAGACATTAGAGGTGGGTTATGCTGCCTACCTTGATGGCCTGGGCGAATCTGTAGGTGAACTCAGGCGCTACATACTGGACAGTTTAAGGAGAGGAGACTTTTCCCGTTGTGAAGAAATGCTGGATATAATGGATGTTACCTACAACATCCTCATGACTATGGACTTTCCGGCTTTGCTGATTCATGGTCTGAGGCGAACTACAGATGCTATACGAGGTATCGTGGAAAGAACTCGGGGAGATTTAACAGTAGCCCTGAAGCAAAAAGAGTTAGAAGCGAAACTTACTGACCTAAGCTAACGATTACAATCCCATTTCTGTAGCTACGATTTCCCGGTAGAAATTGGCATCGCCATAGCTAAGCTCCGCAGCTTTGGCTCGTCTGGTGTAGAAGTGCAGATCATGTTCCATAGTGGCGCCAATAGCACCGTGAATTTGATGTGCCAGATTAGTAACTCGCTGAGAGGCTTCTCCCACCCAGGCTTTGGCTACAGCTACTTCCTTAGTGCCGGAAGTTCCCTGACTTAACATCCAGGCTGCTTGATAGGTGGCAAGTCTGGCGCCATCAACATCAGTCGCCATATCGGCACAGTAGTGCTGTATAGCCTGAAAACTGCCAATAGGGCGATCAAACTGCTTTCTTTCTTTGGCATAATCTATGGTCATCTCCAATACTTTTTGCATGTTACCAACTACTTCACAGCACTTTGCTATTGCCGCCCTCTCTAATATCCTCGGCACTTTACTCCATCCCTGATCCAGTTGCCCCAGGATATTATCTTTGGGTACCTGCACCTGATCTAAGACTACCTCGCACAGTTTGTCCTTGGCAATAGTATTGAGCAGAGTATAGCTTATACCCGAGCTCTTAGCATCTATCAAGAAAATGCTGATTCCTTCCTTACCCTGAACTTGTTTCAGGGCACCTTCTTTGGTTCTGGCGACACATAGGAGATAGTCGGCGATGTGGGCATCAGGAACAAACATTTTTGTTCCTGTGATTATATAGCTCCCGCTTTTACCCTGAACTTGTTTCAGGGCAGCCTTCACTTTGATTGAGTTTGCGTCATACCTAGCGTCAGACTCGGCTAAAGCCAAGGTAAATATTTGTTTGCCGCTCGCTATCTGGGGCAAATATTTCTCTCTTTGTTCTTCGTTTCCCACATCTAAAATGGTCAAACCCCCGAGGATTACTGTCGAGAAGAAGGGGCTGGGGAAACAGGCACGTCCCATTTCCTCCAGTAGCGGTACGAGGTCAAGAAAGTTCATGCCGCTGCCACCATACTTTTCTGGAAATGCCAGCCCTATCCACCCTAACTCGGCTATTTCTTGCCATAGATCTGGTGAATAACCCTTTTCACTCTCCTCTAGTTGCTTAACCAGTTTCTTGGGGCACTTGTCCTCTAAGAAATCTCGCACCGCCTTTCTCAACATTTCTTGCTCTTCAGAAAAAGTTAAATTCATTTCATACCTCCTCACGGAAAATTAAAAATCAAAGGTCAATCCTGAATTAAGTTCAGGACAAAATGACGACTCAACTAAAATCAAAAATCAAATATCAAAACTTAACTTTTGCATTTTGCATTTTAATCTTTTATTTTGCTTTGCTCTGTCATTTTGCTTTTTTATTTTTGTTTTTTGCATTTTAAGGAGTAAGGTTAGCTAGGCAATCCTAGCCCTCGTGTGGCCAAAACATTTTTCATGATTTCTGTAGTTCCCGCCTGGAGGCTGTAACCCTTAGAGGCCAAATATGAGTCTGGGGCTAATCCTCCGATGGGAGCAAACTTGGAGCCAGCTACCAGTTGTCCGTAAGGACCTAAAATATCCATAGCAGAGTTCGCCAGGCGCTTCTCAAATTCAGTGCAGTATACTTTAGACATAGCAGCTTCGTAGGTAGGGCTACGACCTTCATCCATAACTATTGCTACTCTGTAGATAAGTAGACGACCAACGTCGAATTCAATTTGTAATTGTGCTAGCTTATTTCGAATTAATGAATCCCGGGATAAAGGCTGTTCGTTATGTTTGGTTTCCTTGACAAATTTGATAATGCCATAAAATAGGGGATAATTACCCATGAGACGCTCCATGCCGCTTCTCTCAAAATCAAGCTGGTGCATAATCTGGTAAAAACCACGGTTTTTCTCTCCCACGAGATACTTCTTAGGGACACGTACATTATCGAAGAAGACATCGTTCCAGGCCTCAGTACCGGTAATATCTATCATAGGGATACGACTGATTCCAGGCAGGTCAGCCGGGAAGACGAATTCGCTGATACCCCGATGCTTTGGCGCTTGTTGGTCAGTCCGGGCTACTATGTAGAAATAATTGGCGAGCCAGGCGCCACTGGTCCAGGTCTTCTGTCCATTTATTACATAATAATCCCCATCCTCAGCAGCCCTAGTTTGAAGCGAAGCTAAGTCAGAGCCCGCCCCTGGTTCGCTCATTCCTAAGCCAAAATAAGCCTCTCCCTTTACAATCCTGGGCAAAAATTCCTTCTTTTGTTCCTCGGTGCCATAGGTGAGTATGGAGCCACCTATCTGGCGATCGGCAAACCAGTGACAGGCTGTGGGGGCTCCATAGCGTAACATCTCCTCGGTGAGAATAAGACGATCTATATAGCTACGCCCTTGCCCACCATACTCTTTGGGCCAGGTTAGTCCAATCCAGCCTTTCTGCACTACTCTCTTAGTGAATTCAGGATTATAACTATGTATCCAGGCATCACACGCTGGTTTCCAGAAGCCCTGCGTTATTTCTTGCTCTAGAAAAGCACGAACTTCCTCTCTAAATTTCTTTTGTTCCTCAGTAAAGCTGAAATCCATTTCGCCTCCTTTCGTGTTACATTTGCATGTTGGCATGCTTACGCCAGGGTCTCTCTATCTTCTTATTCTTAAATCTTTCCAGCGCACGAATTATTGTCCGCCGGGTATCTTCGGGTTCAATGATGTCGTCAATATAGCCCCTTTCTGCCGCGCGATATGGGTTGGTCCAAACTCTGGCGTATTCTGCCATTCTTTTCTGTCTTACTTCCTCAGGATTTTCCGCTGCTCTTATCTCTTTGGCAAAAATCACACTAGCGGCAGTATCTGGACCAACCAGGGAAATTTCAGCACAAGGCCAAGCAACAACGTAATCAGCACCCATTGGTTTATTAGCCATGCATAGCTGCGCCCCGGCATAGGATTTTCGTACAATCACAGTAACTATAGGCACTGTTGCTTCCGAGTAGGCATACAACATCTTTGACCCATGCCTTATTATTCCCATTCTCTCCTGCTGGCTACCAATCATAACTGCCGGTGTGTCCTGAAACTGCACCAAAGGAAGGTTGAACGAATCACAAATCCTAACAAATCTAGCAAGTTTATCTGAGGCATTGTAATCAATCGCTCCGGCCATATATATAGGATTATTGGCGATTATTCCTACCGCCTCTCCATTGAGACGAGCGAAGGCGGTTATCATATTGGGAGCAAAATCCTTTTTTATCTCAAAGAGGTAACCTTTATCTACAACACGTTTTAGTATCCCATGCATATCGTAAGGTTGTCTGGGGCTATCGGGGAGAATATCATAGATATCTTCATTGCGTGGCTCCGGGTCATCTCCAGTATTTAGAGCAAGTGGTTTTTCTAAGTTACTGGACGGCAGGAAGTTCAAGAGTTCCTTAGTTAGTTGCAATGCATGTTCATCATGTTCCGCTATTATATCACACAATCCGGTGACTCTACGGTGAAGTTCGTAGCCACCTAATTCGTCAACTGTGGCTTCTTCCCCTAATTGCGTTTTAACGAATGCTGGTCCACCCATATACATATAACCAATGTTCTTAACCTGGATTATAAAGTCAGTCAAAGCCGGGCTATAGGCAGCGCCTCCAGCGGTATGACCTGCCGAGATAGTGATCTGAGGAATAACTCCATTCCAGTATGTGTGGCGGAAAAAGAGTTGTGCATACCATTCACTGGCATCCTGCCCCTCCTGAAGCCGTGCACCACCTGAGTCAACAATTTGAATAAATGGCACTCTAGCCCTGCCGGCCATGTCAAGTGCTTTACACATCTTCTTACCGTGCATCTCCCCATAGGTGCCTGCCATTACAGTGTAATCCTCAGCAGCAACAAAGACAGTACGTCCATTGATTTTTCCCGAGCCAATAATGACAGCATCACCAGGAATCTCTCTCTTCTCCATGCCGAAGTAACTGCAGCGATGCTGCACAAATTTATCTATTTCTTCGAATGTGCCGTGGTCAAGCATTTTGTCTACTCGCTCCTGGGCGGTTAATTTACCAAGCTTGTGCTGTTTTTCTATTTCATCAGTTTCCCTCTTTACTACCTTTTCCCGTTTCTGCCTGAATTCCTGCCATCTCTCTGTCTTTGTAATCATTTTTATCCTTCCTCACAGGTTAATATTGGAATATTTTCTCCATGGTCTGGCCACAGTCTTATTCCCCAGAACATCTAAAGCCCTATTTATTACCTTCCTGGTATCCTCGGGCATTATCACGTCATCAACGTAACCTCGCTCGGCGGCACGATAGGGGTTCTCATAAAGCTCGGAAAATTCCTTTATTCTCTTCGTGCGCACTTCCTTGGGGTTTTCTGCTTCCTTTATTTCCTTGGCAAAGATGACGCTGGCGGCAGTCTCAGCACCAACAATGGCAATCTGAGCTGTTGGCCAGGCAAAAACAAAATCAGCACCAATAGCCTTATCCAACATACCATAGTGGGCACCAGCATACGACTTCCGCACCATAACGGCAATCAAAGGAACGGTGGCATCAGCCCAGGCGAAAAGTAACTTAGCACCGTGTCTTAAAATACCTCCCCAATCCTGCTGGGAACCTATTAAGTAGCCAGGCGAGTCATGAAGAGTAACTAAAGGGATATTAAACAAGTCACAGAATCTTACGAACCTGGCTCCTTTGTCCGCAGCATCAATATCTATAGATCCCCCCATCCATTTTGGTTGGGTAGCGACTATCCCCACAGAACGGCCATTAAAGCGAGCAAAGCCCGTTATCATGTTTCTAGCATAAAGTTCCATAGTCTCAAAGAAATAGCCATCGTCCACTATCCTTTTGATTATCTCATACATGTCAAAGGGTTGATACGGCTCTTCAGGAAGCAAATCAAGCAAGCCATCCACGGTTCTTTCTGGGTCATCTTTGGTCTCTATACGACGTGGTTTGTCTTTGTTATTAGAGGGAAGGAAAGATAAAAGCTCCTTTGCTTTATCCATGGCATCTTTATCGTCCTCGGCTACTATATGTGTCTGTCCTGATTTAGTGGCATGGGCTTTATAGCCCGATAGTTCCTCCAGGCTTATTTCTTCTCCAGTTTGCGTTTTAACAAAAGCAGGCCCAGCAATGCCCATAAACCCAGTATGCCTTGTTTGTATAAGGAAATCCTGCATTATGGGATGATATGCTTGCCCTCCTAAGCAAGGGCCCATGAGCAAGGCTACTTGAGGAATTATCCCTGAAGCCAGTATTTGAGCCCGAAATAACCAACCATAACTTTCCAGAGTATCCATTCCTTCCTGAAGCCGGGCACCTCCAGAATCGTTTATGCCAACAAATGGCCAGCCATTCTCTTTAGCGAAC
>MNYE01000106.1:3693-8173 GCA_001873005.1 Dehalococcoidia bacterium CG2_30_46_9 | reverse complement strand
ATAACCACAATGGGAGCAGTAGTCAAATTCCCGCCCACTATGGCTACCCCAAATTTCTCTGCCAGACGTGCCATGTTACTAACAAATTTGGATATATCCTCTACTTCTAATTCGGTAGGCAATGACAGGGAAACCAGGGCATACTGAGGAATACCACCCATGGCAGCTATGTCGCTTAAGTTTACTGCCAGTGCTTTCCAGCCTAATTCCTCCCAGGTAATGGTGCCTAAATCAAAATGCACATCTTGAACCAGTGTATCTGTAGTCACTAGTTGGATACCACTGTTCCCTTGCCAGGCAGCAGCATCGTCACCGATGCCCACTAAAAGCTTTTGCCATGAGGAGTGCTCAGGGTTTTTGGACTTATCAACCAGGTTATGTATGACGTCGATTAGTCCAAATTCACCCAGCTCCCTTAGCTTCATACTGAAAATTATAGCACTCCACTTAAATTAGCTTCCATGTCACCTGGTCTTAAAATAGGTAGCAGTTGTTATTCTTGTGTAGGTGTCTGCGAATGACGGAGCTGTTTTGTCAGCGGAAAAATTCGTCTGAATTAGATTTGACGAAGAGCTTCCTGGCAACGGCATATTTTCCCAAAGGGTTGCCCCCTCAGTATCGTCTGCGCTGGAGCGTTTCACTTCCGTGTTCGGGATGGGAACGGGTGGTTCCACTCCGCTCTAGTCACCAAGAAGCTCTTCAACTTAAGTAGTATAATATATTTCACGGGAAATATGCAAGCAAGGAAGATATTTACCATCGGTCACAGTAATTTATCTTTGGATGCCTTTGTAGAGCTTCTGAAAAAACAGGAAATTTCAATTGTTGTTGATGTAAGGAGCCAACCGTTTAGTAGCTACAATCCTCAATTTGATCAAGCTAATTTAGCCAATCATCTGGAGCTTAACTCCATAAAATACAAATTCTTAGGGGACAAACTTGGAGGCTATCCTAAATATAAGAAACCCTCGATTTCTCATCCCCTTAAGTCAGAGCCAGACAAATATCAGCAAGGAATCTCTGAATTAATTCAGATTGCAGAACGGGAACGAATTGCTATAATGTGTAGCGAAGGCGATTTTAGAGAATGCCATCGTTATTATCTAATATCCAAAACTTTAGTGCTCCAGGGAATAGAGGTAAAGCACATTCAAGGTGATGGTTCGCTATGTGATAATCCAGGGGCGCAACTTTCCTTAGAAGTTTGACATGAACAAAATATATACCATTGGACATAATAAGAAGAGCCTTCGCAAATTTATTGAATTGCTGCATCAAGCCCAAGTTACCAAAGTCATAGATGTTCGATTGAATAATAGCTCACAACTAGTAGGATTTGCCAAAAAGGACGATCTTTCCTTCATTTTAAATTTGGTTGGCATTGAATATGAACATTTGCCTCAATTAGCACCCACTAAGAAAATTCGTGAGAAATTCAAGCAAGATAACAACTGGGACGAATATAAAGAGGCATACCTTCAATTGTTAGATGAGCGAGGCGCTCTTAATTTTCTAGAGCAATCTTTTAAGGATAGTGAAACAATCTGTCTCCTATGCGCGGAAGACAAGCCTGACCAATGTCATCGGCGCTTGCTTGCCGAGTGTGTCCCATCTTATCACCCAGATATAGAAATCTGCCATCTTTGAGGCCTCCGTTTTATGGCGAAAGCAGATATATTGATTTTAGCTGTAACTCGGATGCACTCCGGGATTTGCTTAGCTGGGATTAACTTAACAAGACATCGCTGGGAGCGTTTTATTCCCCACTTTCTACTTAGAGGGATAGCTCCTGAGACTTACCATTGGGTTAGACCAGCTAAATCATACGGGGTTCCTGGCTCAGATGACCTTATAGATGCTAATGGAAAGCAAATCAGCAACTTTGATATTGTTAGGATGAATTTGCTCTCCTGGCAGCCCAATAAGCCACATATAGAAGATTGGATTATAGACTTGGAACGTGAAAAACCAGTCATTTTGAGAAGTGTTCCTGAATCCCAGCGTGCTCAATTGCTGGATTCTCTTTTAGATACTTCTCCAGACGAGGTGCTACGATCTCCTCCCTCTCGTTCCTTATGCCTCATCAAGCCAGATGAAATAAAGAGGGTAATTCTTGATCCCGGCGTTCGCTATGGCAAATACGAGGCGCGCATCGTATTTAGTTTCGCGGGGCAAGATTATCTAGGGACTACTAAAAGCCCAGGGCTTCCCTGCACTGACTTGAAATTCCGAGCTTTAGGGAGAGAACTGCTTGGGAAAAAGGAAAACATGGTCAGCTTGAGCGGAGAACGACTTAAGCAACTGCTTCACGCTCAAGAAGTTTATTTGGCTATAGGCTTGGGGCGTGAATATAAAGGTAAAAACTGGCCTATGGTTATTGGTTTTCACTGTATCCCGGACTATACTGCCTCTATTGACTTTGGTTTCCCCTGAGGATATTTACTTGCTGAGGACTTTAGGAATGGAGGATAAATCGTTACCCAGGTACTATATCGGTACCAGTGGCTGGCATTATGAGCATTGGCGAGGGCTTTATTACCCTGAAGGCTTGCCTAAATCTAAATGGCTACAATTTTATGCCAGGCAATTCAATACTGTAGAGCTTAATAATAGTTTTTATCATTTGCCTTCAGAGAAAGCTTTCTCCACCTGGCGGGACTTTGCACCTGATAACTTTGTTTTTGCTGTTAAGGTAAGCCGATTTATCACGCACATAAAAAGATTGAAGAATTTAGGCTCGGCGGTGGAAAACTTTCTATCACGAGCTACTTTTCTACAAAATAAACTGGGTCCCCTCTTATATCAACTGCCTCCCAATATGAAACGAAATGATGAAATACTGGAGAATTTCCTCTCTTCCTTGTCACAGCAATATCAACATGTATTTGAATTTCGGAATGAATCCTGGATTGACGAGTCTGTTTTTCGTATTCTGGAGCAATATGATGCTGGTTTTTGTGTTTTCGATATGCCCGATTTTCATTGTCCTCTTGTAGCTAGCAGTAATTTTGCTTATATACGCTTCCATGGCAGCGAAAGCTTATATTCAAGCTGTTACTCTGATGAAGAACTTCGCAAATGGGCGGAGAAAATCACCGCATTAGGCAAGAACCTTGAAGCTGTTTATATCTATTTCAATAATGATGCTGAAGCCTTTGCCGTTAAGAATGCCATAACATTGATGAAATACCTGGATTCGAGAGCACAGCAAGGAGGTCAAAAGTGGATTTTCAGTTAACGGAAGAGCAGGAAATGATCCGCAAGATGAGCAGAGAATTTAGTGACGAAGTTATAGCACCCCGGGCTAAGGAAATGGAGGAAACAGGAGAACCTCCTTACGATATTATTAGCAAGATGGCTGAACTGGGATTGATGGGGATTCCTTTTCCCGAAGAATATGGTGGGAGTGGTGGCGATTGGGTAAGCCAGCTTCTGTGCACAGAGGAGATTTCCCGGGGTGATGTTACCTTGGGCACACTTTTAGATGTAACCACGGGAATTGTATGCCAGGAACTGTATGTTTTCGGTACGGAGGAACAAAAACGTCAGTGGATGGTTCCCCTGGCACAAGGAAAGGAAATAGGAGCCTTTGGTCTCACTGAACCTAATGCTGGTTCAGATGCTGGTGCCACTCAGACCACCGCTGTACTTGAGGGAGACACATGGGTCGTCAACGGCACAAAACAGTTCATCAGCAATATGGGCTACAAGAACTCCTCCCTGGTCATTATCACGGCACGCTGCCCCCAATTTAAGCGAGAAGATGGTAAGGGGGTGATAAACACATTTGTTGTGCCTAAAGGGACTTCCGGGTTCACAATTGGCATGCACTGGGATAAAATGGGTTTGAGCTCATATCCTACCAATGAGCTAGTCTTTCAAGATTGCCGTATTCCCCGTGATTATCTTCTGGGCAGAGATGGGCGCGGTTTTGCTCAACATTTACAGGTATTGGAGACAGGCAGAATATTTATTGGTGCTATAGCTGTAGGACTAGCTCAAGCCTGTTTTGATGCCTCCCTGGCTTATGCTAAGCAAAGATACCAATTTGGTCAGCCAATCTATAGCTTTCAAGCGGTATCTTTTAAGTTAGCTGACATGGCAATGAACATTGCGTTAGCCCGCCTGATGTATTTGAAGGCTGCTTGGATTAAGGATGAGGGCTTACCTCATAGTTTAGAGGCTTCCTATGCCAAGCTTTTTTCCTCGGAAATGGCAGAAAGGGCTGCCAGTGATGCGGTGCAGATTCATGGTGGCTATGGTTATATGACCGACTATGCGGTATCTCGCTATTACAAAGCAGCCAAGCTGTTACAAATTATCGAAGGGACCTCTGAGATACAGCGATATGTTATTAGCCACAATCTATAAGCCACACTTAGAGATATTCCTTTATCTTCTTAGCTAATTTTAAAGGTATGTATCTTATTTGACTGAGTTCCTCTGGCGAAGCTTCTTTAATGGCTTCAATGGAAACAAA
>MNYE01000106.1:0-3683 GCA_001873005.1 Dehalococcoidia bacterium CG2_30_46_9 | reverse complement strand
AGCTCTTTCTTTCGCTTCGGTCCGATGCCCGGTATGGTATCCAGACTAGAAACAACACTTTTCTTACTGCGTAATTTCTGGTGGTAGCTAATGGCGAAGCGATGTGCCTCGTCCCTGGCTCTTTGCAGCACGTGAAGGGCATGTTTGCCCTTATTGAGTATTTTAACTGGTTCGGATTGACCCGGTATGAAGACTTCTTCGTGTTTTTTAGCTAAGCTGGCTATGGTGAGGAAGTCTATTCCAGACTCTTGTTTTGCCTCTAAAGCGGCATTAAGCTGTGCTTTGCCACCATCAATAAGGACAAGGTCAGGCATGATCCCCCAACTACCTTCACTTTCTACACCTCTTTTGAAACGTCGTGTTAATATCTCCCGGATCATAGCGCAATCATCAGCAGAGGCTACTGTCTTAATGCGAAAACGGCGATAATGAGCTGGTTTGGGTAATCCTTTCTCTAAGACTATCATGCTGCCTACAGCCAAAGTGCCCTGAATATTGGAAACGTCGTAACACTCTATCCTCAATGGTATTCGTGGTAAGTGAAGTCTATCCTTTAGCTCTTGTAAAGCGGAGAGCATAGCCTCAGGGTTCATCTGCCTGGCTTTGACTAAGTCTAAGTTTTTCCTGGCATTCTCAGCCACAATGTCTACTAATTTTTTCTTGACACCCCGCTGTGGCACTTGAAGCTTTACGTTGCTCCCTCTTTGCTGCTCAAGCCACCCAAGAAGCACAGGCATTTCGTCTATGGGATACTGAAGTAATATTAAAGGAGGTATATATGAAGCTGAGGCGTAATGTTGTTTTACAAAGCCAGTCATTATTTGATTGGGCTTCTCACTATAGGTGCCTTCCATAGCGAATTGGTTGCGACCAATAAGTTTATTATTGCGAATAAGGAAGACCTCCACAAGAGCCTGTCCATCATCCCGGGCCAGGGCAATAACATCTTGCTCACCCTTCAGAGTTAGGGCAATTTTTTCTCCTTCTATGACTTTCTCTATCGCTCGAATTTGGTCACGATACAGAGCTGCTTTTTCGAACTGAAGTTGCCGGCATGCTTGGGTCATTTTCCTGTTCAACTCTCGAAGAATCAGCTCTTGCCTACCTTCAAGAAATAAGATAACCCGTTTTATCATCTCTTGATATTCTTCTTTGCTTACAGCGCCAATACATGGTCCCAGGCAGCGCTGGATATGATAATCAAGACAGGGTCGTTTATCCCTACCACTAATCGTTTTGGTGCAGGAACGAAAGGGGAAAATTTTTTTAACTAATCTCAAAGTCTTACGCACGGAACCAGCACTGGCAAAAGGTCCGAAGTATCTAGCACCATCATTCTGTAGTCGCCTGGTGATATAAATGCCCGGCCAATCATCCCTAGAATTTATTTTAAGGTAAGGAAAAGTTTTACTGTCCTTGAGTCGGACATTGTAGCGAGGCTGGTATTTTTTTATCATATTGCATTCTAGAATGAGTGCTTCTTGCTCCGAAGAAGTAACCATAAATTCAAAATCGCTTATTCTTGATACTAATTGTTGAATTTTTGGTGACAGGCTGCTTGGGGCACAAAAATAACTTCTTACCCGGTTGCTCAAATTAGTTGCCTTACCGGCATAGATAACTCTATCTTCACTATCTTTAAATAAATAAACTCCCGTGCTTGTCGGCAAAGCTCGCAACTCCTGCTCTAGTTGTGTTGATTCCATAATAAATTTATTGTAGCATTTGCCCTTAGAGAGAGACAAAAATTAATGGCACTATGTTACAATAAAGGCAAATGAGGCGGGATGTGGATGTTTTCCTGGAGTACCTGGCTAAGGAAAAGAGGTATGCTCAAAACACTGTGGCTGCTTATCGCAATGATTTGAATCAACTGGCAACTTATGTTGAGGCGGAAAGGGCCAAAGGGATAGTTAGATCTATGCGCGAGCTTTTGAAAAGCTACTTGCTTTACCTGCGAGAGAAGAAATATTCCATGGCTACAGTAGCTCGTAAAATAGCCGCCGCCAAATGTTTCTTTAAGTTCATGATTGATTCAGGAAGATTAAGGGACAACCCCACAGAGAATTTGATTACTCCTCAGGTCAGGAGGCGTCCACCTAATTTCCTATCTCCTACTGAGTACCAACTTTTACTGGCAGAACCAACAAAGCTATCTACTCCGGCAGCTAAAAGAGATGTAGTAATGTTGGAGTTGCTTCATGCCACTGGTTTGCGTGTAAGTGAGTTAATGTCCCTGAATGTTAAGGATATTGATCTGGAGCGAAATTGTGTACACTGTGGTCGTGGTAGCTCGAGGAGGGAAGTCTCTTTTGACCATCATGTAGGTCAGCTATTAAAGAAATTCATTGAAAACGATAGACTGGATTTATTGTTCAACGAAAATGAGGAAGGGCTATTCCTAAATTTGCGTGGACAGCGGCTCACAAGGCAGGGTTTCTGGCAGATAATCAAGAATTATGCTGCCAAAGCAGGTTTGAGCTCCAGGATTACACCGCGGGCCCTACGGCATAGCTTCGCTGTGCGCAAATTACAAAGTGGTACCGACCTCTATTCTGTCCAGAGACTCCTGGGGCATGCTTATGTTTCCAGCACCAGGGTTTATGAGCAATCGCGTTTAACAACGAGGTGAAGCAATGTCGAAAAAATCGCGTCGCAGCAAATCCAAATACCGAGCCAGAACCACGAAAGCAGACCAGAGGCGACATTTAGAGCAGCCTAAGGCAGTTACTGAAAAACAAAATTTTCCCGGGGAGCTTATTAGACCAGTGACTGTCAGGCCGCAGATGCCAGCTAGTATATCTCGTAAATCTCAACATCCTGTTGCCGATTATAGCTATTTAGGAAGAGACATAAGAGATATTGGTATTATAGCCGGGTCTCTGATTGTGATCCTCATAATATTGTCCTTTATTCTTTGATGGCTTGGGCAGGTGTAACTATTCATTCTATCGTTATTCTGAGGGAGCATAGCGACCGAAGAATCTAGACCCTTCGCTTCGCTCAGGGTGACATGAGGAAGTAGCTGAACACTTAGGGGCAGTTAAATGGTGGCGGATTTAGAAAGAGCCAAGGAAAATTTAATCAACTATCTTACACATGAAATTGCCGATGAGCGTGTGGTTCAAGCTATGAGGCGGGTGCCGCGCGAGGCTTTTGTGCCTCCAGAACATTACCATGAAGCTTATGATGACCGACCATTAAGCATTGGTTTTGGACAAACTATTTCTCAGCCCTTTATCGTTGCTCTGATGGTGCAGGCTTTGGAACTAAAAGGTAATGAAAAGGTGCTGGAATTAGGCACAGGAAGTGGCTACGAAGCCGCTATACTGGCAGAACTAGCCGGGGAAATAGTCACTGTAGAAATTATACCTCAATTAGCAGAGTCGGCTAAACGAGTTCTAGAGAAACTTGGCTACTCTAATATCAAGGTTCGTATTGCTGGCAAATCCTTGGGTTGGTCCGAGGAAGCCCCCTATGAGGCTATTATAGTCTCTGCTGGCGCACCTTCTGTGCCTCAGGTTTTCTTGGATCAGCTAGCCTGGAAAGGACGACTGGTAATCCCGGTAGGCTCTCGTTGGCAGCAGGAATTACTTAAAATTAAAAAATATAAAAAGGGAAACAAAGTAGAAAATCTTGGTGGTTGCTATTTTGTGCCTCTTATTGGGGAAGGTGCCTGGAAG
>MNYE01000110.1 GCA_001873005.1 Dehalococcoidia bacterium CG2_30_46_9 | reverse complement strand
GGAAAATGTGGGTGAAGAGAAAAATCTGCGGAAAGATAAAATACTTAGGAACTCTTGCCTTTTCCTGAGCTGCCCAGAGCTTGTAACCTCTGGGTTAATTGCTCGAACTCTTTATCTTTGGGCTGCTTGCCCAGCTCTAGTCCATAGCTGATAAAGAACTCCAGGAAGTTGCGCAATAGCTCCTTCGTTCCTTCTTGAAACTGGTGAAATTCCTCTCGGGTTACGCCATCATGCCTTTTACTTTCCTCCTTCAACTGACTATCAATAAGAAAGTTGATGAACTCAGAACGGCTCATATCACCACGATTGTCCTCTATCTTTTTCACCAGCTCAGCATCTACTATTAGCATTCTTTTTTCAGACATTTAACGCTCCTCTCATATTATGTGTTCCTTTGGCTTCATAATTTAAAGGGTGACTCTGGCAATCGTGCCTTCGGTCACCCACTTAATACCTCTACAAATTTTGTAGTGCGACCCTTTAGGGTCGTGCTGCACGAGGCTAAAGCCTCGCACTACATTTCATTGCCGTCCCGGAACTCGAGCACCTCCGTTATATTATCTATATTTCTAAGTAACTCTATCCCCTTCTCGGTTACCTGATAGGTAACTATGGGGTTTCCTACCTCCACCTTATTAATAAATCCGTGGCTCAAGAGAAAAGCGAGATACTTCTGTATCTGAGCATAGCTCATATTAGCGCTGTACATGATCTCAGTCTTGCCAGCACCGTTTTCCCCTACTCTCAGCATGTCAGCTATTATCTCGATATTAGACCGACGCCGATTCATTCTCACCACTCCACGACTTCTTGACTATTACTATTGTACTACAAGCATAGGGGACTTTGTCAATAGCGGAGGGAAAGAAAATTAACTTAGCGCCGGAAAAGACAGAGGGCAATAACAAGTATGATCAATAGGGTAAGTATGCCAATTACGAGCCACACCCAGAATGGGGTTACCGGCAATGGTGGTTTTGCTGCTGGTGGTGGGGCAACTCGTGGCTCTGACATCACAGTAAAAGTGTTTATGGCAGGCTCGCTAGGCACCGGGGCAACTGCCTTTACCTGCCAGAAATAGGTCGTGCCCCAATCAAGAGTGTCACTATACTGATAAGCTGAGGTAGGCACCTGCTCTTTGATGACTATCTGGCTCAACGAAGCATCCCTGGCCAGGATAAATTCGTATTTTTCGGTGCCAGGAAAACCAACCCAGGAAAAGCCCGGTGACCGGGATACATCCTGGTTGCCGCTTGAGGGAACTTTTAAGATGGGTGCTGTGTGCACTCCCTGCTGTGTCAGGGAACATTCTTTCACAGTAAAGCTCATGGGTGGTGACCACCGGCTGTGAATCGTCTCACCTTCCGTGCTCTGGCAAGCCCTCACCTTCCAGTAATAGGTCCTGCCACAAACAAGAACCAGCCAATTTGCCGGCGGACACCAGGCAGGATTCTCAGAGTCGGCAGGAGTTATATTTTCTTCCGTGGCTATTATGGCGTCGAATTTTTCGTCCCGAGCCAGCCATAACTCATATTTTTCCGCTGAGGGTAGCTTCCGCCACTGAAAACAAAAAATAACAGGCTGACAATTGCAGGGGTCACAGGTTATGAATTCACCTAGAGCCGGTGAAGTTGGCCACGGTGTTTGCAAAACGAAGGTATCGGAATAAACCCAGAGACACCCCATTTTAGCCTTAAAATCATAGTCGCGGTCGTCAATCGCCCACAGGTCTACAGCCTTATTGCTGAGCGCCCTGAGTGTGCCTGATTTGAAGACAGTACCACTTACCAGTCCGGCGGTAAGGCTATCCCAGTCGCTGGGAGTAACCGTTTCCAGGTGAGGGATTAAGGTGCGGGCAACACCCTGTCTGTTCCCATATGCCCCGTATAAGGCGCCTCCCTTGTGAGCTAGGCTATGAAAGCTGGGATGTGGCGGTTTCAGATCTTTCCAGGAAGTGCTACCTTCAACAGTCCAGCGGTAAATTTTGCTTAAGTCAGAATCACTAGTGGCATAGATAAAGCGGTTAGTGTCAAATTCATCATCCAGTGTAACCTGCATATTGCCCGGCTCAGGCACGATTTCAGTGAGTTTAAAGGTAACACCCCCATTGGTAGAATAGGCAATCTTCCCTTCGCCATCTTCGTCTTCAGCAACAAAAACATAGTTTTTACTGCTTATAGCTATGATGTAACCAGAGAGAAGCCCGGTATCTATATCTCTCTGCCATTCCCAGATTCCTCCCCACATCTTCTCATTCCAGGCACATATATTTACCAGATTACCATCCAGGATATAGAATTTCTCATTGTTGACCACAGCTAAATCAGTGATATGAGGGCAATCCCAGACTTCCTTCCAGTGCCATTCACCTTGGTCATCCTTATAAAAATAGCGTGCGTCGTCGGTGTCTCGAACTGCGAGAAATAGCCTCTGTTTACCCTCCTTGGTACTCAACCTTAGAATTATGTCATTGGTTTTGTTATCAAAGCATAGTACCCTTTGCCAGGTTTTCCCCAGTGTTTCTAATGTTTTACTTTCGTTTTGCCATATGCTAGCAAAGCCACTACTTACCGAAGCTAAATAAAGATAATAAACAGTCTCGGTATCTTCGGTGGCCACTGATAGGGCATAATCGCAGAGACGCCTCATTTGAGTATCTATGAAGCTGAGTTGATTCCAGGTATCGCCACTATCTTTGCTTATGCTTACAGAGAAGGCACTTTCATCGCAGGCTTCTCCCCTCCAGGGACCAGCCGGTAAGGTCATATCAATCCAATCAGCAGCGCTTTCCACATGATTTGTGCTTGTTCCACAATAGAGCTGCCTACCATTAGGGCTCCAGACAATCTGGGCATTAGCCCGACCAGAGATTGCCCCTCCCGTAGGCGGCTTAGTGGGCTCTTTCCAGGTGGGAACCCTTTCTTCAGGATTGGAGCAGATATGAATCAGGGCACTGGCTGAGTCAGCTTCACCTAATACCTCTCCCGCCATAAGCTTGCCGCTGCTGTAATCAATGGAAGCTAAGGAAACCTTATCCCCCTGCTTAATCTTTAGTCTGCTGACCTCGGCACCTCCCTTTTCGTACTTTATCCTGTAGGCATCATCAACATCAGTCTCGGAATAATAGCCGGCGTAAACAATCCACCTATCCTTAGAATAATCTTCCGAAGCCAAGGCTAAATCGGAAACAATGATTTGGTCTTCTTTTGGCGAATTTCCGCTAACCTCACTTATCTCTACCGGGGGAATCACCTCCACCCAGGTATCACCAACCCTGTGACGAACACAGAGATAACTTCCCGTGGAATTACTGGCAATAGCCAGAATACTCCTGTCGCTCCCGTAGCCAGGCGAGAAGGCAATTGAGCTTACATCTGCATTCAGTCCGGCACTTTTCCAGGTGGCAAAGGGTGCCAGCTCCATCACCCACACATTGCCATTAGTGCTGCCATCGGGATTTCTCGTGCCTATGGCGATGTCGCGACTGCCGCTGCCATATTCTTTTGAGATGGCAATGTCAGAAATAAGAGTCCCCCCGAGAGAAGGCATAGAAATAGCGTCCCATTTCTTTCCGCCATTACGGGACACATAGACTCTTGTTCTGTTATCAGCCACCACAGCCACCAGCCCCGGGTCATCCGGCGCCACTGCAATATCCCAGACAGACAAGGTAGCACCTTCATCTTCTAGGGCGGATTCTAAGGTGTTCTCCCATGTAATGCCCCCGTCAGTTGACTTATAGACCTTCTTATGGGGAATATCTATGGCGTAGAAGGTTTCATCATCAGAGCCAAGCACAAAGGCACTTATTTCACTGGGACTAACTACTGCATTGCCTTCCTCACTGGGGGTATCCACGATAGACCATTTCAGCTTGTCAGGGCTAGCTGAAACAGAGCTAATTTCAACCAGGGAAAATAAGCTGGAGGATAACCACAGGACAACTAATGCCAGGCATGATATTAAGAATTTTCTCTTAATCACTCTATCTATTGTCAGCTATTTCCTCTGGCTTGTCAATATCTGTCCCAACAACAAAACGTGTACAATGAGGTTGTTTAATAATGCTTTCCTCCTTGTCACCCTGAACTTGTTTCAGGGTCTCGTGATCCTGAATTAAGTTCAGGACGAAACGAGTTCGGCATGACAGTTGCTAAACGCTCTCGTACAATCTCTATTGACAAGATAGTGCGTCATATTTTATATTAATGCTAGATATGGAAATAGCCGGATTCACAGGGGAAGGGCAAGTCGAGCAGCTCATAAGTGAATTTATGCAGCGACTCAGGAGCCAGGGCTATGAGGTGCAGCAAAATATTGCCCTCAAAGGTAAATCTGGTGCCGAGCATAGCTTTGACATTTTGGCGCGTAAGAGTCATGGCTTTATTGACTATACTATCGCTGTAGACGTTGTGGGGCACGATGATAACCAGGAAATAACTTTGGGGGAAGTCTTTCCCTTTGATAATAAATGCTATGACTGCGGCATTCAAGATAAGGTTCTTATTGCTTTCCCCAAACTTGACTCTGTGGCTACTCGCTTCGCCCAGAGCCAGAGGATAAAGATTTTTAATAGAAAAGCCTTAGAGGACTTTCTAGCTTCATCGCCACCTGTAAGACAGGGTAAAAAAATTGTCCCTACCGCCTTTAAGACAAAACTTGAATTTCTGCGAGCTCTTAGCGACATTGGCTACAATGTGGAGGAAAATGCCAAGGTCAAGGGTAAGTCTGACACTGAGTATTCCTTCGATATCCTGGCTGGCCTGGATGATGGCTTTATAGTACACAAACTGGGTATAGATATAATAGATGACGACGAAGTGAGCCTAAACCGGGTATCCTTATTTGATACCAAGGCTTATGATACTGGGGTGTATAACAAGTTTCTACTTACTTCGAGGAAGCTTACTCCCGAAGCTGAGAAATTCGCTCAACAGCAGAAGATAAGGGTGATTAAACTTGGCCGCCAGGCTGAAAAGGCTCCAGAGGCAAAACCGGAGGAGAAACCGGAGAGGAAACTAGAGAAAAAACCGCTTAAGCGTAGACTTCAGCCCGAAGCCTTGCAAGTAATTCCCGAAATTATGGCAAGGCGATTTAATGCTATACCTGTGGCTATAATTGACAATGTCTTACAAGTAGTTATGGCGAACCCGTCTGACATCTTTGCTCTGCAAGCTTTGGCACTGCAGAGCCGCATGAGAATAGAACCTATAGCTGCTAGTGAAAAGGAAATTCGGGAAGCTATTGACTTCAATTATAGAAGTTTTGGTCAAATTGAAGAACAAATATCTCGTATTCCGGGCACAGAGGCAATTGATGAACAAACACTGATTGAAGCTAGTGAGGGTGCTCCAGTAGCTAGTGCTTTGCGTATCATAATAGATGAGGCAGCTAAATCCAGAGCCTCTGATATTCACATTGAGCCCGAAGAAGACAAACTAAGAATCCGTTATCGCATTGATGGTGCCCTTCAAGATGTCATGTCCCTTCCCTTAAAAATACATCTTCCCCTCACCTCCCGAGTTAAGATAATGGCTGATATGAATATTGCTGACCATCTTCGCCCTCAGGATGGGCAATTTTCCATTGAGTCTAAAGGCAGGCCTATAGATGTTCGTGTAGCTACCTCACCCACTGTGCGTGGTGAAACGACGGTATTGCGCCTTCTGGATAAATCACTGGCAATTATAGACCTGGCACAATTAGGTTTTTCCCCTGAAGCTTTAGCCAGGTATGAAAATATGCTTAAAGTTCCCTTCGGCATGATTTTAATTAGCGGTCCCACCGGGGCAGGCAAAACTACCACGCTGTATGCCTCGGTAAACAAGCTGGATAAAATTTCCCGCAATATAATCACTATTGAGGACCCTGTGGAATATCGCTTCCCTAACATGAATCAGATTCAGGTCAATTCTAAGGCGGGAGTTACCTTTGCCAGTGGGTTACGCTCTATATTGCGTCTCGACCCCGATGTCATCTTGGTAGGTGAGATTCGTGATGCTGAGACCGCCAGGATAGCTGTCCAATCAGCTTTAACGGGACATCTGGTTCTCTCCTCTATCCATGCTAACAATGCCGTAGGTGTTATCTTCCGTCTCCTCGATTTAGGTATAGAGCCCTTCCTGGTATCCTCGGCAGTCATTGGCGTGATAGCTCAGCGCATGGTGCGCCGCATTTGTCCCGATTGCTCCATCAATAAAGAAGTCTCCTTAATGGAGCAATTGGCTTATACCAATGAGATAGGGGAGAAAAAGACTGAGTTTCTCTACGGCACTGGCTGTGAGCTATGCAGTTATACTGGATACCGGGCGAGAACAGGGATTTTTGAAACCTTGCCATTCAGTGACAACATAAGGATGCAACTAATTAATCATGCCAGCACTGCCGAGATTCGTGAACAAGCGGTTGAAGAGGGAATGGTACCGCTGCTAAAAGATGGTATGCTTAAGGTAAAGGCAGGCATCACTACACCTTCGGAAGTTTTGCGCAACGCCTACTTTATAGAATAACTTGCCACCAGCATTCTGACCTTGAAAGGAAGGAAATGAGATATTTTTGCATTTTGTCCTGAACTTAATTCAGGATTGATTTTTTATTCGTAACTACACAGCCGTACTAATGTCATTCCGAACAATGTCATCCTGAACTTGTTTCAGGATTGTTTCGGAATCTCGAAGTTTAATGATAAACTTATGAGGGAAGACAAGCAATACTATGTTTATATTCTCACGAATAAATCAAACAAAACTCTTTACATAGGGGTAACGAACAACCTTGTGCGCAGGATGTTTGAGCATAAGAATAAGTTAGTGGAGGGATTTGCCAAGAAGTATAACCTTACAAAACTTGTTTATTATGACTTAACAAATGATGTGGAAAGTGCCATAAATAGAGAAAAGCAACTGAAAAATTGGCATAGAGACTGGAAAATAAATTTGATAACCCAGGTTAATCCTAAATGGAGAGATTTAAGCAAGGAGTTTTTAGGAGATGCTGAATCAAGTTCAGCATGACAGTACTGGTGAGTGATTACTTTGATTTTTGATGTTGTTTAGGATTTAGTGCTTAGATATTAGAGATTGAGGTTATTATGGACTTTAGGTACGTAGGCTACACGGCGGATAAAAAGCTGGTTAAAGGCAAGGTTAACGCCGGCAACGAAGAGGCGGCTTTGGACTTGCTCAGCTATAGCGGCTGTAAGGTGCTTAGCCTCAAGCAGATTACGCCCTTTTTCAGTGCTGGAAAGCTAACCGCGACCTTCTCCAAGATAAACCCGAGGGAGATGATTATGTTTTCGCGGCAGTTAGCTTTGCTCGTGGAAGCGGGCAGTGATATCGCCGCGGCTCTGGATTTATTAAGCGGGCAAATTACCAATCGTATGTTGAAGAACATAGTACGCGAGGTAGTCGCCGATATCCGTGGTGGGCTCCGGATATCTCAGACTTTGCAGAAGCATCCTAAAGCCTTTTCAGCACTTTACTGCCGCACTATCGCGGTGAGTGAGGAAACGGGTAATCTGGAATCAGGCTTAAGGCAGATGGCTGATTATATCGAGAAGCAGGCTACATCGAGCAAGAAAATAAAGAGCGCTTTGACTTATCCTATTATTGTTCTGGTTTTGGCAGTCGTTGTCATAGCTGTGTTGGTTACCTTTGTCATGCCTGCCTTTATTGGTCTTTATAGCTCACTAGGGGCGGAATTGCCTGGCATAACCAAGGCACTTCTGGCTATAGTCAAATTCCTTCTCCACTATGGGCTATTTATTTTGGCTGGCATAGTGGCTGTTGTTGTAATCGGCTTCGCTTATACCAGGACGCCCACAGGCAGATACCAGTGGGACAAGTTTAAGCTTAGCCTGCCCAAGATAGGGCGTATCACTATCCTCAGTGAGCTAAGCTATTGTTGCCGCACCATATCACTACTATTTCGTGCTGGTATGTCCTTGCCCGAGATAATGACCCTGGCTATCAGCGGCAGCAGTAATAAAGTTGTCTCCCGAGCTCTGACTGAAGTCAGGGAGGAAATGCTTAAAGGACAAGGCCTGGCACGACCGATGTCGCGGAATCCTGTCTTTCTTCCCCTGATGGTGCAGATGGCAGCGGTAGGCGAGGGCACTGGCAATCTGGATAATA
>MNYE01000061.1 GCA_001873005.1 Dehalococcoidia bacterium CG2_30_46_9 | reverse complement strand
TTTCGAGATACTTAAGGAAGTGAATACAGATAATGTACTGCCGGCAGCCCATACTATCCCACTACTGAACGTCTTTCGGGAAGATGAGGTTACTCCCTCATATCCGCAGGCTGATGTCTTGGCTAATGCGCCTAGAAAACAAGAAAATTGCTTTAAAGTAAAGGCGATATTAGATTAAGCCACTGGATATTTAACATCGTTATTTGTAGGTATAAGCTACATGCTTAGATTTAATGATGTGTACGTAAAAACCAGCGGTAGCTGGCACAAAATTGTTAAGCGAAGTAGCAGCAAAGAAAGGCTATAGGCAATGGTAGATAAATTATATGAGCTAACCATTCACGAGGCGCACAAGCTTCTTAAGCAAAGGGAAATATCCTCGGTGGAACTTACTAAGGCTGTGCTGGAGCGTATTGAGAAGGTGGAAAACAAAATCCGTGCCTGTGTCACTATTACTGAGGACGTAGCTTTAAAGCAAGCCCAAGAGGTAGACAACTATATACACGGTGGTAATATCGCACCTCTAACGGGCATACCGACATTAATTAAGGATGTTATCTGCACCAAGGGGATACGAACTACTTGCTCATCAAGGATGCTAGAAAATTTTGTCCCCCCCTATGATGCTACCGTAACAGAGAAATTAAAGGCACAAAAAGCAGTTGTAGTGGGAAAAACTAATATGGATGAATTTGCCATGGGGTCATCTACGGAGCACTCTGCTTTCTTCCCCACCCGCAACCCCTGGGATTTAACTTGCGTCCCTGGAGGTAGCAGTGGTGGCTCAGCCGCTGCCGTAGCTGCTAACGAAGCCATCTATGCCCTTGGTTCTGATACTGGGGGTAGTATCCGCCAGCCAGCAGGATTTTGCAATGTGGTAGGCCTTAAGCCAACTTATGGCAGAGTGAGCCGATTTGGACTTGTTGCCTTCGCTAGCTCCCTTGACCAAATTGGACCGATAACTAAAGATGTCACTGATTGTGCCCTGGTTATAAATGCTATTGCCGGATATGACCCTAAGGATTCGACCACAGTCCCTTATGCTGTACCAGATTATACACTCAACTTGATTCCCGACCTTAAAGGAATGCGGATTGGTATTCCCAAAGAATATTTTGTAGAAGGTATGCAAGACGAAGTAAGAATAACGTTAGTCGCAGCGATAAACAAGCTACACGAATTAGGGGCAGAGCTAGACTGGGAAGCTTCTTTGCCGCATACCAAATATGCTCTGGCAGCCTACTATATAATTGCTCCTTCGGAAGCTTCGGCAAATCTAGCACGCTACGATGGAGTCAAATATGGCTTTTCTGAGCAAAGTGCTAGCAACGTAGTGGAGGCGGTAGAAAAAACAAGACAATTTGGTTTTGGCTCTGAAGTTAAAAGGCGTATCATGTTGGGTACTTATGCCCTGTCCGCTGGATATTACGATGCTTACTATCTTAAAGCACAAAAGGTGCGCACTTTAATAAAGCAAGAGTTTGAGCAAGCCTTTCAAAGATATGATGCTTTAGTTACTCCGACCTCACCAACAGTAGCTTTCAAACTGGGGGAAAAGTTGCAGAACCCAATACAAATGTACTTGAGCGATGTATGCACTTTACCTATAAACATTGCCGGCATTCCAGCCATCTCGGTGCCTGCCGGCTTTGCTCAGGAATTACCCGTGGGCATGCAAATCATAGGTAAGCCATTTGATGAAGCCACCATCCTGCGCATCGCCTTTGCCTACGAGCAAGCAAGCGGCAAGAGGAGAAAGCCACCGCTGTAACTTTCCCTAATAAAAATATAAGGAGGGACTTATGGAACAGGTATTTGAGATTTTAGAGCAGAATGCCAAGGCAAGTCCTGAGCAAATTTCCACTATGGTGGGTATACCGGCAAGTGAAGTAGAAAAGATAATTAAACAAGCTGAGAAAGACGGAACTATCGTAAAATATAAGACTACTATAAATTGGGCTAAATTAGGAAAGGAAGAGGTTTGGGCACTAATCGAAGTTAAAATAGCACCGCAACGAGATCTTGGTTTCGATGCTATTGCTGAGCGTATTTACCAGTTCCCACAGGTGTACTCTGCTTACCTCGTCTCAGGTACCTATGACCTGGCAGTTTTGGTAAAAGGTAGGAACATGCGGGAAATCTCGAGTTTTGTCACAGAAAAACTTGCCCCTCTGGAGAGAGTACAAAGCACTGTTACTCACTTTCTCCTCAAACGATATAAGGAAAATGGCGAAATTTTCCAGCCTTCTTTGGAAAATAAACGATTAGCAATAACACCGTAAAATGCTAGAAACACAGCATATTGCCGCCAACCCTGAAACAAGTTCAGGGCAGCGTAATTTTATCTCTCAGAAGGTAAACGACTTTCCGCCGTCGGGTATCAGGAAGTTCTTCGACTTAACTGCCTCAATGAAGGAGGTTATCTCTCTAGGCATAGGTGAACCTGACTTTGTTACTCCCTGGCACATTAGAGAAGCAGCCACATATTCACTGGAAAAAGGTTATACCATGTATACTTCGAACTCCGGGCTACTCGAGCTACGACAAGAATTAGCCCGATACCTCGAGCTTCATTATGGAGTAAGTTACAATCCTGAATCTGAAATCCTTATTACTGTGGGCACTAGCGAGGGATTAGATTTGACCATGAGAGCAATTCTTAACCCTGGTGAAGAGATAATAATTCCCGATCCGCACTATGTTGCTTATCCTGCGGACATTATTCTGGCTGGTGGTGTGCCAATTTTTGTTCCCGTAAGCGAAGAAAATAATTTTGCCATTAAGGCAAGTGATATTGAACCTCGAATTACCAAACAGACTAAGGCTATTTTGATTGGCTACCCAGCAAATCCCACGGGTGCGGTCATATTCAAAAGCGAACTCAATAACATTGCCAGACTAGCAGAAAAATATGACTTACTGGTAATATCTGATGAGATATATGCTCGCTTGATTTACAGTGTAGAGCATACTTGCTTTTCCAGCCTTCTGGGAATGAAAGAGCGAACTATCTTGATTGGCGGGTTTTCTAAATCCTATGCTATGACCGGCTGGCGCATTGGGTATGTGGCAGCCAGCCGGCAATTCATTCAGCCCATGACCAAAATTCATCAATATACCATGCTCTGTTGTCCTACCATGGCACAAATGGCTGCTATTGAGGCGTTGAAACGTGGTGAAAGTGAGGTGGAGAGGATGGTTCAAGAATATGATAGACGGCGTCGCGTCATGCTTAAAAGACTAAATGAGATTGGCTTACCTTGCTTCGAATCTAAGGGAGCTTTCTATGCTTTCCCTTCAATAAAAACTACCGGTATGACCTCAGAGGAATTCGCCGAAAGGCTGTTAAAGGAAGAAAAGGTTGCTGTGGTACCTGGCTCTGCTTTTGGACAATGCGGCGAAGGTTTTGTCCGTTGCTGCTATGCTACCTCTCTAGCCAACATTGAAGAGGCCCTGGAAAGAATGGGTAGATTTGTAAGAAGAAAGGCCCCATAATGTGATTATGACAGGTTTGAGGATACGGCTTCAGGGATGAAAGCAGAGGTTATTTGCACTGGCACGGAGCTTCTCTGTGGCGAGATCGTTGATACCAACTCTCCCTATCTTGCGGAGCAATTACGTCTCTTGGGGATAGATCTCTTCCAGATCACCCTTGTGGGAGATGATCCGGAGAGACTGCATGCGGTATTACAGAGGTCATTGGAGCGCGTTGATCTGGTTATTGCGGTGGGTGGGCTTGGCCCGACGGAGGATGATATCACCCGCGAAGCTATTGCCCAGGCTATAGGGGAGAAAATGTGTGTTGATCCTGACCTTGAGGAGTGGATCCGGGGAGTCTTCAAACGCTTGGGTCGGGAGATGCCAGCTGAGAACATCAAGCAGGCAATGCTCATCCCCTCCGCACACCCCATTCCTAACCCTCGTGGCACCGCTCCTGGGTGGTGGGTAAAGAAAGGGGGGAAGACCCTTCTGGCACTCCCCGGTCCGCCGCGGGAACTGCAGCGCATGTGGGAAAAGGAGGTTCTCCCTGAGTTTCGCAGCCACCTCCCAGGCGAAGTTATTTTTTCCCGAACCATAAAGACGTGGGGGCTTTCGGAATCCCGGGTAGACGAACTTGTAAGTCCCCTTTTCTTCTCTCCCAACCCCACTCTGGGCATCTATGCTAAGCCAGACGGCATCTGGGTCAGAATAATCGCCCGGGCTGCGGCCAAGGAGACAGCGAAAGAGATAATCCGTTCTGTAGAGGCGGAAATCTCTAGTATCCTGAAAGACCATATCTGGGGTTTCGATACAGATTCCCTCGAGGGAATCGTGATGGTTTTACTTGAGGAGAAGAAATTGAGCTTGGCGACAGTGGAGGTAGGGTTTGGAGGGCTTCTGGCATCTTTTCTTTCACCCTCACCTCAGTTCAAAGGAGGGCTTACCCTCAACCCACAGCAAGCAGGGACGATGTTCATACCAAACATTGGTTCTCACATTCAACATGAGTTTCTAAGCGTTGAGGCGGCCCTTGACTTCGGAGAGGCAGCGATTCGGTATTTCGGCACTAATCTTAGCCTCGGAGTGGTGGGCGCCGCTGTAGACACAGGCGAAAAGAGAGCCGGCACTATTTGTATTGGAGTCGTCGGTAGAGGACGAAAAAGGACAGCCTCTGGCATTTACCCTCCTTACCAACTTAAGGAAAGGGCTGCCTTCGCTGCACTATTTGAGCTACGTCGCTTTCTTTGTGAACTCTCTTAATTCCTAATCACAATGAAATCTTAGCCAAGGATTTTCCCATCGTGTTTCCAACGGGATGTTAATGAGCATGCCTTGGTTGACGAAAAATCTTTGATAACCTAAAGTTAACTTGTCATTCTGTGGAGGGATCGCATAGGGGTCTAGTGCGGGCGCCTGCTAAGCGCTTACCCCGAGAAATCGGGGTCGTGGGTTCAAATCCCACTCCCTCCGCCACCAAAATGTCTGAAAACCAGAGTTTCTCAGGGGTAATTACTTAATCTTTCCTTCAAATAATCAATTACCTTCACTGGTGTAGGATTAACCTGATATAGCATCGCAAGATAATAGCTAATCCAATCGCCAAGAAATACTAGGCTCATCATCTGGGTCAACTTACTTTCACCCTCACTATTAATAACCTGATACCCAATGCCAGCCTTTTCTAGAATTTCGCTGGTTACTTGATATCTAGCAAGAGTGCGAGGATGCAGTGAGGGAGAACGAAGCAAAACCACATATACCTTGTCTCTAAGCTCCGGAGGAAACTCGTAGCCAACAACAGCATTATGGTTAAGCTCGGGGAAAGTTTCGTAGAAAGCCCAGGACTTGCTATTTTCGTTGAATTGTGTTTTCCAGCGTTGGGCTATAGGGGAAAGAATGCCAGCACCGTAAATAACTATTAGCTTGCCAGATACCTTAGTTGCTAACTGTTTAGCGGGATTAAGTGGCGTTGCTATGTTTTCTGACAACTTACTTAGAAGAGATTCAAGCATTTCCACCGCCAGTCGGAGGTCAGCCGATTTACTTTCCAAAAAGCCTAATTGGCAAAAGAAGGCTATAAGAGGAATGAAGCTGTAGCCCAAAGCAGCTCGGGGTTGTGCGGAATACTCAATAGTAAAAACAGGCACTTTGTTTTCTTGTGCCATGTCTCTCAACTTACCACCGGTGGTGATAGCCAGCCTCTTACAATTAAGCTTTAAGGCTCGTTTGAAAGCAGATAAGGTTTCCTCGGTATTGCCGGAATAGCTCGAGGCAATAACCAGAGTTTTTGAATCTACAAAAGCCGGCAAGTTATAGTCTCGGTGGACAAAAAGAATTGGCTTACTCAAGTCGGAAATCAGGCTACGCAGCAAATCGCCACCGATTGCGGAGCCACCCATACCGCAAATAACTATCTTGTTAATGCGCTTAAACTCAGGGGGCAAGGCAAATTCTCTAGCTTTTTGCCACGCTTCGCGACACTGCTGTGGCAAATTGCGAAGGTGAGCTACCATTCCTTCTGGGTCATATTGCTTAAATGTTTCCGGACTATCAAGGTTTACCATGTGTGAGAAACGATATTATCATCTTTAGAGCAACTTGAAACCTTTTGGCATTGACCTTTCTTCATTAATTCAACGACCATAATTTAAGCGAAGAATCAAGGACGAAGGTAATCCACAGTCTATCATTTTCCTCTGAGTAGAGGCTATGTTATAGCTAACACGATAATGAAATATAGTTTGAGTATCGCCATCATAGATGACATAGCTAGCCATAGGATCACCATCGCGGGGTTGCCCCACTCCGCCAGGATTAATAATTAAACGATTGTCTCGCGAAGTCAACCTTATTTCATTAGGAATTCCTCCCCTAATACAGTTTCCAACCTTATCTTGCCCAAAAACTAGTGGAACATGTGAATGACCTGCAAGGCAAAAGCTCGTGTCAAAGTAGCTGAAATTATCGCGAGCTTCGCTTATTGATAGCAGATATTCCCAGATAGGGTGACGGGGACTACCATGAACTAAAGTGAAATCACCCAGCACTAATTTCTCAGGAAGGTTTTGCAAATAATCTATATCTTGATTAGTTAGTTGCTGTGCCGTCCATCGGCAAGCCCGGGCAGCAGCGGGATTAAAATCAGAGACATCAATCTTGCCAATAGCAGCCCAGTCATGATTCCCGGCAACACAGACATGCTTATAACTCCGCAAAAGTTCAATACAGGCGTGGGGTTCCGGACCATAACCAACTATATCTCCCAAACACCAAATCTCGTCAAATCCGCCTCTAGCTTCTATGTTAGCGAGAACAGCCTGAAAGGCAACCAAGTTACTATGAATATCTGCTAGAATAGCGTAGCGCACGAAAATAAACTATAACATCTATCACTCAAATCTAGCTAGCCCTGAACTTGCTTCAGGGGAAACACCCTCTAGTCGTGCCAAGTCAAATTTCATGCCATCCCTGGCAGCAATGACTGAAACTCCGGTTTCTTCGCTTAGATTCCTGGCTAGCTCCCAGGGTCTGGCTCGCCACATGTTCATGCCAAAATGGGTAAGTATAGCTATTTTGGGCTTTATTTCCTCTATTATCATTTTGACTTCAGGGAGAGATAAATGGTCGACAGCGACTTTTGGATTGAGCATAACTACATTGGCAATCAACAATTCGCCCTCATAATAGCTAGGCAACTTATCAAAGTATTTGGTATCAATAACCCAGGAAAAGGTATGATGCTGGGTTCGAAAGATAAAACCATAAGTTTCCACTGGATGCCGGTGCTTAATTGGTGTTGTGAAGGAAACATCATTTACCTTGTAAGAGCCCCCCTCAGTCAATATCTCTATCTTTTCAGGGAAGGAACGTAAATAGGATAAAATGACAGGGTCCTGGTCCAATGCATCGTTAGGGGCAAAAACCACACCTCTCTTTTTCCTGCCACCATCAGTCATAGCTTCGATCATGATATTGATGTCACCACTATGGTCCAAATGTCTATGGGACAAAATGATAGCATCCAGTTTGGCCGGATCAAGCTTTCTTTTTGTCGCTTGCACTAAACTACCCGGACCCGGGTCGAGAAGTATTTGAGTCCCACCAAGACTAAGCCAGGCGCCACCCGAAGCGAGAAGCTGACGAGCAACCATGAATCTAGCTCCGGCAGTGCCCAAAAAAATAATCGTGTCAGACAACTCAGCCAACCGATAAATTATAACAAAGAAAATGTGTTAAAATACTCATAACTGTTCACCCTAATGTCATTCTGAGGGAGCGTAGCGACCGAAGAATCTGGAGACCCTTCGCTTCGCTCAGGGTGACATGGGCAGGCTGAATAGTTACAAATAGCCAGAATGATGGGCATGACCACTCAAGAATGCCTGAAAGTGATTGAGACCCTATGGCAGCGTTGGAGATAGAAATTGCTCAGCTAATAAGAGAATATCATACTAGGACAGGGAAGTGGTTAACTATAGGCACTGTAGAATCAGCTACCGGAGGTAGAATAGCTGACAGGATAACCAATGTACCCGGGAGTTCTGATTACTTTAAGGGTTCCGTAGTAGCTTATAGCAACGAAGCAAAATTTGATATTGTCGGGGTAAGAAAAGAAACGATAGAAAACTATGGAGCGGTAAGCTCGCAAACTGCTATAGAAATGGCTCAAGGTGGGAGAAAGCTGTTAAATGTTTGCGTATGTATTTCCGATACTGGAATTGCCGGTCCTTTGGGGGGTAGTCCGAAAAAGCCCGTGGGGCTATTTTATCTTGGCCTGGCAGTCGAGAATGAAGTCTTAAGCCAGGAGCACATCTTTTCAGGAAACCGAGAGGAAAATAAGGAGAAAGCTACTGAAGCATCGCTGAGTATGTTAAAACAACGCTTGCTACAGTGCCTAGCGAGGGAAAGGTAAAAGCTTAGTTATGACGACCTTCGATTTAAACGAGATAAAGACCCAGGCAAAGAGGAATTTTGCTGATGCCTGGATATCTACGGCAAAACTTATTCCACAAGGCACAAAAATTATCCTTAAAAAGACGGGTAAGCCCCACCCTGTGCGGGAACTGATTCAAAGATCCCG
>MNYE01000105.1:5833-8823 GCA_001873005.1 Dehalococcoidia bacterium CG2_30_46_9 | reverse complement strand
CAAAGCCCTGAGTATAATCAAAGGGCAATAACTGCAGAATCTCGGAGACCCTTCACTTCGCTCAGGGTGGTATAGGGGACGGCAAGGACTTACAGCAAAGGAAACATGAGAAAAGGAGACGATAGCCATTGAAGGTAATGGTTATTGGTGGCGGGGGCAGGGAACACACGCTAGCTTGGAAAATAGTCCGAAGCCCGAGGGTTAAGAAAGTTTTTGTGGCTCCAGGAAATGCCGGCACAGCGCTTATAGCCGAAAACATAAATATCCGTCCCACGGATATAGAAGCCTTAGGTAAAGCAGCCAAAGACAAAGGGATTGACCTTGTTGTTGTTGGTCCTGAGACACCGCTGGCTTCAGGTATAGTAGACTACTTCGATAAGTTAAGTATCCCTGTTTTTGGTTCCACTAAAGCAGCTACTCAAATAGAATCAAGTAAGGTTTTTGCCCGAAACTTGATGCAGAAATATGGCATTCCCTGTCCCAAGGGCATTGTTTTCTCATCTTATTCCGAGGCAAAGCAACATCTGGAACGGCAAAGGCCACCCATTGTTATTAAGGCAGATGGTCTGGCTGCCGGCAAAGGCACAATTATAGCTGGTTCCTTGTTAGAAGGTGACAGGGCTCTCAGTGATATTATGGAAGCCAAGGTCTTTGGCTCTGCCGGTGACAAAGTAATAATTGATGAATATGTTACCGGACTTGAAGTAAGTCTCTTAGCTTTTGTTGACGGCAAAACGATCTCGGTTATGCCTCCTGCCTGTGACTATAAGAGGGTTTGGGATAATGACCAGGGACCTAATACTGGTGGCATGGGTAGCTATAGCCCACCGGGATTTTTCCCCGCCAAAATGGTAGAGAAAGCCAAAAATGAAATCTTATTGCCAACAGTAAGAGCAATGGCTGAAGAAGGGATAATTTATAAAGGTGTGCTATACGCCGGGCTGATGGTAACCGATTGTCATTGCGACCCTGAAACAAGTTCAGGGGAAGCAATCTCGCTGGAATTCAATGCTCGCTTTGGCGATCCTGAAACTCAGGTTATTTTGCCATTGCTCAAAACCGATTTAGTAGATATATTACTGGCAGTGATTCAGGGTAATCTTGATCAATTGAAAATAGAGTGGAGTCTTGGTGTCTGCGTCGGGGTGGTTATGGCTTCAGCCGGTTATCCTGGTAGCTACAAAACTGGTCTCCCTATAAATGGATTGGACAGGTTTGATAAAGATTTACTGGTTTTCCATGCTGGAACGAAGTTAGCTGATAATGCTGTAGTCTATACTGATGGTGGGCGGGTGCTTACGGTGGTGGCAAGGGGCAAAGATTTAGCTGAAGCTCGGCAAAAAGTTTACGGCAATATTTCTCGCATCTCTTTTGAGGGTTGTCATTATCGTAAGGATATTGCTTTGAGGGAAATAGAATGGCATTAGTTGGCATAGTCATAGGCAGCAAGACAGATACCGACCTTATACAGCCAGCACTGGATATGCTAAAGCAATTAGGCATTGACTACGAACTCTCCGTTATCTCAGGACATAGGAATCCCGAGAAAGTGCGAGAATATGGCTTAAAAGCTGCAGAGTGCGGCATAGAAGTCATGATTGCCGCTGCCGGTTATGCTGCTCATCTTCCTGGTATTCTCGCTAGCTGGACAACAGTGCCTGTCATCGGTGTTCCTTTGCCTACCAGCGATTTAAAGGGCATAGACGCTTTGCTTTCTATCGCTCAGATGCCTGCCGGAGTCCCCGTTGCCTGTGTCGGCATTGGCAAAAGCGGTACTAAGAATGCTGCCCTGCTTGCCGCTCAAATTTTGGGCATAGGGCATAAGGAAATAAAAGAGGCTTATGAAGAATACCGCCAAAAACTTAGAGAAGGTTAAGAGGTGCAAATGTGACTAGCCTTCCGTTGGCAGCGAGTATTGCCGCTATCATAAGCGCAGTTATCGCTTTGGTATCCCTGTTTGTTAGTTTACATACAAGGAGTAGAGTTAAGAGGTTTGAAATAGAGCTTGGAGCGTAAATAATAAGCAAATCGCTCTCTATATTGATGGTGGGGAAAAACTTGCTAAATCAGAAATTAGGTATTAAAAGCTTCTAAAGAGGGATGATATGATTGAGCGCTACTCCAGACCACAGATGAAGAAAATATGGTCTGAGGAAAATAAGTTCGATAAGTGGCTTCAGGTAGAGATAGCTGTTTGTGAAGCGTGGCTTGCACTGGGTAAGATTCCCCAGGAAGCTATAACTAAAATAAGGAAGGCGAGCTATAACCTGGATCATATTGCTGACTTCCTCAAAGTGACTCATCACGATATGACAGCTTTTCTGAAATCAGTTTCCCAAAGTCTGGGTGAGGAATCCCGTTTCCTGCATCTTGGTCTTACCTCCTCGGACGTTATGGATACTGCTTTGGGCTTACAACTAGAGGAAGCTGCCAATCTTTTGGCGCAGGATGTGGCTGAACTTATTCTTGTTCTGGAAGACAAGGCTATAGAGCATAAATACACCATTATGATGGGGCGAACCCATGGAGTCCATGCTGAGCCCACTACCTTTGGTCTGAAGATGGCCCTGTGGAGAGAAGAGATGAAGCGTAATAGCCAGAGGCTTTCTGAAGCAGCCAAGCAAGTATCTGTGGGAAAAATATCCGGAGCAGTGGGCACTTATGCTACCGTGCCCCCGGAAGTGGAAAGGATAGCTTGTGATAAACTAGGACTGCTACCGGTTCCGATATCCAGCCAGATAATCCAGCGCGACCGCCATGCCCAGTTCGTAACTACTCTGGCTCTGATTGCCACTTCCCTGGAAAAGTTTGCCACCGAAATCAGAGGTCTCCAGAGAACGGAAATTTTAGAAGTTGAGGAACCATTTGAAGCAGGGCAAACAGGCTCCTCAGCAATGCCCCATAAGCGGAATCCCGAGCTTTGCGAACGTGTCTGTGGACTTGCCAGGCTGATAAGAGGTTATGCTTTAACTTCTATGGAAAACGTAGCC
>MNYE01000105.1:0-5810 GCA_001873005.1 Dehalococcoidia bacterium CG2_30_46_9 | reverse complement strand
TCACTCTTCGGCAGAGCGAATAATTTTACCCGACTCCTGTCTGGCACTTGATTACATGCTATACATATTCAGTTCAGTAATGAGAGAACTCAAGGTTTATTCCGAAAACATGCGGCGCAATCTTGAGCTTACCCAGGGTGTAATCTTTTCTCAGAGAGTGCTCCTCACTCTAATAGACAAAGGAATGAGCCGTGAGGAAGCCTATAGAGTGGTGCAGGACAATGCCATGAAAGCCTGGGGCGAAAGGACTAGCTTCCTGAGTTTGCTTGAGTTTGATGAGCGTATTTTAGTTCACCTGCCTAAATCCGAATTGGAATCCTTGTTTGATTACAACTACTATCTGAAATATGTGAATAGCATCTTTGAGCGCCTGGGGTTAAATAAGCATCCGCCATGTCAGATAACCAGACAATGAGTGTTTTGCTAGAAACCAATTTACCTCTTCCCTTATTTCGCCGTGGCAAGGTGAGAGACGTCTATGATTTAGGCGATAAGCTTCTTATAGTCTCCACCGACCGCGTCTCTGCTTTTGATGCTGTCTTACCTTGTGGCATACCGGGTAAGGGGGAGGTGCTTAACCAACTTTCGGCCTTCTGGTTTGAAAAAACAAGGCATATTATGCCTAACCATTTCATCAAGGTGATTGATACCCTGGATGCGTTTCAGGATGTCATTGCGAGCACCCCGACTGTCGTTACGAGGACTGAGATTCCTCGCCTGTCATTGCGAGGGACAGAGTCCCGAAGCAATCTCTTGACAGGCTCGGAACAAGCTCCGCAATCTCAGAGAGGGAGAGATTCCTCACTTGCCCCTTTGCTACGCTCAGGGCTTTTAACAAGCCTCGTAGGTCGCTCCATGATTGTGGCTAAAGCTAAGCGCATTCCTGTAGAATGTATTATTCGAGGTTATCTTGCCGGCTCGGCATGGACAGAATATAAAGAGACGGGAAAAGTGGGCGATATCCCTTTGCCGCGAGGTTTAAAGGAAAGTGAAAAATTGCCTCAACCTATCTTTGCCCCTACGACTAAGAGCGATACGGAGCATGATCGCCCCTTAAGTGGACGGGATATAAAGAACCTTGGCATAGAGCACCTGATTTCAGAGTTAGAGGAGAGGAGTTTACTTATTTATATCTATGCCCATGATTATGCTAAAGCTAAAGGAATCATGATCGCTGATACCAAGTTCGAGTTTGGGTTAATAGATGGAAAGCTGACTCTTATAGACGAATTGTTGACGCCCGACTCCAGTCGTTTTTGGGATGCCTGCCAATACAAGGTTGGTTTTTCGCAAGCCAGCTTCGATAAACAACCAGTTCGTGATTGGCTGCTGACCTCAGGATGGGATAAAGAATCACCACCGCCCATGCTACCACAAGAGATAGTCGAAGGAACAGCGAAAAGATACCGCGAGGTATATAGTAAACTAACAGGGCAGATCAATTAGAGTGTCCAATGCCAATACCAACCAGAAACTGAGCATGTAATGAGGCATGAGATGGCCAAGTGGTCAGACTTTGTGGTCATTCATACAGTGCAGGGCCAACTCACAGCTAATGTTGTGAAGTCACATCTGGAAAGCGAGGGAATTCCTGTTCTGCTGGAATATGAGAGTCTAGGCATTATCTACGGGGTAGCCGTGGATGGTCTGGGAGAGGTAAGGATACTGGTGCCTCGGGAGTATGCTGAGGAGGCAAAACACATAATCGAACCAAAGGAATTTGGCCAAGCAAGGGAGTAGAGGATTTCTTCCGCAGGAGGAAAGTGCTATTATAGCCATGGTTGGAACGCAATACCGCCAAACACATTCCTTTTGAACTAGGTGTGAACCGCTAATGGACTGCTGGTTTGGTCGTTAGCTATAATTGTGACCGATGGGACAAAAGCGAATGATATATGCTTGTGACGTTGGAACCACCCGGCGTTCGGTAGAGACAGGTTTACCATCCTTCGCGTTGGCTAGAATGAATCCTGAGGATGACGCTATTCAGGTGTCTTCCTTCATCAACAAGTTAGTTCAGCAATTGAAATCAGACATTCGGCAAGGATGCAGTATTGCTCTCGGATTTGAAGCGCCTTTGTTCATTCCAGTTCCTGACAAGGCTGAACACCTGGGCAAAAGCCGTGAAGGAGATGGCAACCGTTCCTGGTCGGCATCATCAGGAGCTGGAGTTGCTACCCTAGGAATTCATCAGTCTGCTTGGATTTTAAGAAGTTTATATGAATCATCATCTCGCGCTTGTGATTTCACGCTGGATTGGCAGCAACACTGGCCCCCCCGTGGTCATCGGCCGGTGCTTCTTTGCTGGGAAGCTTTTGTAACCGGAGCAGCTCGTAGCGAGCTACACCTAATGGATGCAGCAACCGCGGCAGACTTCTTTTATAGACATGAGACGAAACTACAGGATGCAAGAGAGCCAGTATATGCAGAAAAACCAATATCATTGATAGGGAGTGTGGCGCTATGGAGTGGTTGGGTGACTGAACTAAGATTTATACACGAACCAACCCTCGTCATCAAGCCCAAAGAGCCATTTAGTGGTCACTACCGAAATCTCGATTGAGCATGACAATATTTCCAGAACCCATACCCGGGTGGAATGTAATTACAACCTTAGAGAGGGAAGTGGTGTTGGTGGAGAGCTAGAGTAATGTTACAATCGATTGTTGGTTGACGAACACGACCAAAAGCAACTTTCAAAGTTAAATTCCACTGCAACGCGCTTTCGGTTTAGCCCTTTTTGGCTTTTCAGTTGAATATCTGGCATTCCAGCTTTATTCTGTTTCCCTCTGGTATTCTTCCCCAAATTCAATATCCCATCCCTCAAAGTCGACTCCATAGTCCCGAAAGGCCTCGCAATCTCTGATGTGCTCGGTAATGACACGGTCCATAAGCCCGTGAGCAAGGACTTCATCACCTAGAGGCACATCCAGAGTAATGATAACCTTAATCGTGCGCCTTTGCTCGATTTCTTTCTCCATCCATCTCCCTCCTGTTTTTGGCTCCAAGGCAAGACCGCTGGTTGAAATCAGCGCTCCAGAAACTGCACGAACGATTTCCGGCAGGAGTAAGGCATTCTTACGATTGGCTTGGTTTGGCCTTTCTTTGCTGCCATATTTCCCTTATCACGTTACCCGATCTTCTAAACTCGTCATACGCAAATCTATCACTTTTGGCATTATTACACACAGCGCAAGCCAACACGCAGTTTTCGATTTCGTGTCCTCGTCTATTGTCTTTACGGTCTACTTCTAACGTCGGGCCTCGTTTCTTGCCGCCATAGAATTCTCCCCATATTGGAACAAAGTCTTTTTCTTCAATGCCGCAATAGTGGCACTTCGTTCCGTCTCTTTCGTAGAGCTGATTCCGCAATTCGTTTTTCCGACTCATTGCCTCCGACCTCCGTTTCTCCGTGGCTGGTTAACAAATACATTAGCCATTTGGTGAGCTTATATTATCAACGACAATAATTTTTGACAAGCGACTCTTCATGCTAAAATGATAACGTAAACGAATCCCTTTACCTTTTCATGAGTCGCTTCACTTCGTCACCTACTTTTGGCAAAACCTTAGCTCTCTGAGCAGGGCTGCCATCTAGAATCCCCTATCCCCTATCCCTTATCTCTTGTCCCTCTCCCTTGTCCCCTATCCTCCATCCTCTTTACCTATCGCGTTCGTTACAAAGCTGCAAGTCTTACACTAAAAGGATGGAGACCCATCTCTAGTGGAATATTTCGCAGGCAACAAATGGCTAAATTGTTTAGGGTGTTCAGTGTTTTGTCATGGTTGGCAATCAAGCCTCACCGTGAGGTGAGTGTCCTGAATGCCTTTTTGGCACTCAAACAATGCCGGCTGTTATGCCTTTCTCCGCTCGGCTTCCTCTTGCTTCGTTTGTCGCTGGAGATATTAGGAATCGATGCTCTGCGAAAGTGGGGAAGGGGGGACTCGAACCCCCACGCCTTGCGGCACATGGTCCTAAGCCATGCTCGTCTGCCAATTCCGACACTCCCCCAGATAGCAAGTTCAGTGTTAGATAATATACCTGAAAAAGTTAACCCTGGTCTGTCCCTTTGTCCTCTCCAAATCCTTGGCTGGGTTTGCTTGAGAATCGCCTACCTCAGTCTATCAATGTTTAAGTCTTCCCTACTCGGAATACCCTTGCGCCGCAAACGGAACAGACCCCATTTATTCCCTGTACACCTTCCATAGTAAGCTTGTACGGGTGCTTTATCTCCACCTTTTTCCTACACTTCATGCAATAAGCTGTTGCCATGCCCTTGATTGCAAGCCATTCAATGGACAACTCTTGGACCGAATTCTTCGAAATAGGCATCTTTATCGTTCCTCCTTCGCCTTTTTCTTCAATCGCCGTTCCAAATCCACTGCTGGATTAGTCATCTCCCCCTTGGTCAATTGTATCATACTTTCGTCCAGGCACCACACGGATATTCATTGACAGTACTAGACATCAGATACTACAATCCGAGCTAGGAAGTAGGTCAGGATGCGAATAACACGGATTGCTGCAATCCTGCTTATAGGGGTGTCGCTTGCTCTTGTGGCTTGTGCCAGTCCAATGCCTACCCCGACTAATAGTCACCTGAATATTCACTTTATTGATGTCGGTCAGGGAGACTCGATTATACTTAGATATGGAAGTAGTTCCATGATTATAGATGCCGGTACTAATGCCAGTACTAATTCTCTAATAAATACTATTAAAGGCATGGGGATAAGCAAGTTTGATATAGTAGTCGGCACACATCCTCACGAAGACCATATCGGCGGCATGGATGCAGTCATTAACCAATTCGACATTGGTACGATTTACATGCCCAAAGTTACTACTACGACAAAGACCTTTCAGGATGTATTAATTGCTATTAAAAACAAGGGGCTTACCATAACCACTCCGGAGACTGAGACCATCTTTAATTTTGGGGAAACGCAATGCACTATACTTGCACCTAATAGTCAGACATACGAAGACCTGAATAACTACTCAATCATTATCAAGTTAGTATATGGCAATACATCATTTCTCTTAACTGGAGATGCTCAGACAGAATCAGAAAAAGAAATGCTATCCAATGGGTATAATCTCCAGTCCGATGTATTGAAAGTAGGACACCACGGCAGTAGTAGTTCTACTTCACCAGAGTTTCTCAAAGCTGTATCACCACAATATAGTATTATATCAGTGGGCAAAAATAACGATTATGGTCATCCGCATCAAGTAACATTGGATAAATTGGCGGGAGCAGGGGTAAAGGTTTATCGGACTGACCTGAATGGTACTATAACCATTATCTCTGACGGTTCTGATTTGTCTGTAAGCACTATGAGATGAGACTATGAGAGTGATTATAGATAGATTTGAAGGCGAATACGCTGTCTGTGAAAAGGATGACAGGACAATGATAAACATTAAGAAGAGTAGACTTCCCGCTAATGTTAAGGAGGGAGATGTTCTTGTTATTACTGGGGATGTCATCAAATTCGATACAACCGAAACGCTAAAAAGAAAGAGGGAATCTGAAAAGTTAATAGACGAACTTTTCAAACCAGATAAGAGTCTGTTGCACAAACCTCTTCCATAAGTTGGGTGTTATGCTAAAATAGAGTTAGCGATTAAAGGGGGCAACAATGTCATACAACTTGATTGAGTGCAATAGGGAGCAAATGTACCTGATGCCGGTGAGCTTGGAGGATTGGCTACCAGAGGGACATTTAGCATGGTTCATCCTGGATGCCGTAGAAGCTATAGACCTATCGAGGTTCTATCTCAAATACAGGGTAGATGGTTGGGG
>MNYE01000093.1 GCA_001873005.1 Dehalococcoidia bacterium CG2_30_46_9 | reverse complement strand
ATCGATGGCGCGGATTACGTCAAGGTGAGGCGCTTGCAGATTTCTCACACAAGCATGCAGCCATAGCCGCTGGGCTAGGAGAGATCGGCTGGAGTAACTTAGTGATAACACCCCGGTTCGGTCCTAGGGTAAGGCTCATATCCCTTATCACCAATGCCCCTCTGGAGCCCAGCCCCATGTATCAAGGGCCCGCGCTGTGTCAACCGGATCGCTGTGGATTCTTCTGTGTGAAAAACTGTCCGGCCCAAGCTTTGTCGATGTCTGAATCGCGCGTAGCTGTCATTGGAGAGAAGGAGTATAAGTACGCCAAAATAGACAGAGTCCGGCACTCTTACGGCATATCCGGATTGGTGAAGGGATCGGGCTCGATACGATGCGTGGATATCCCACCAGGTCCCGGCGACTATCGGCATTATCAAGAGGCCTTGCAGAACCAGCGGGCTGTGGACAGAGCTATGAGGCAGGAGGGCACCGCTGGATTTTGTAGCATTTGCCAACATCAATGCCCCGCTCCCTTCTAATGAGCTGAACTTCGACGCTCGGAACTGAGTTTTATGCAACTCGGTTGGTAAGGGACGACAATCCGCTCAGTTGTTTGGCTTTACTGGAAAGCCTTGCATGTGCTTACAGTGCGTTGCTAGTGTCTAGTCCCTGAAATAGCTTGAATAAGTTTTCCTGTCATGCCATAATGGCAAAGGATGAGGGAAGAGGAATCTCAGAGATTCTGAGAGGCCTTAACCGAGTGGCTCGCAAAGAAAAATTTGGTCTCTGTTTCTGATTTTTGCAAATGACTATAGTAACGCCAACTCCACTATTTTGCCTATGGGGTCTTCCCTCCAGCCTTCGAGCTGCGAATTAGCGGCCCAAAGCCAAAAGGCTCTTTGCTCATCCAACCCTTACCTTTTCCCGAGTTCATAAAGATAAGAGGCGACAGATTTTGCTGCTTGCCAGGACCTCCTATTCCTCCAAATGTTTTTTGTTTGCTCTTCCGGGAGATTGCTCAGGTTTTAAAGGTCTTTAACCTTGCCACAATCAACCAATTCTTCTTTAAACTTCATCACCCTGGGGACTACGGCAGTAAAGTAATTAAGGCCAATAGAAGTAAAGGCAGCGTCAACAATCATCAATACTACACTTCCATTCCATCGTTCGGTTCGCAAGCACCGAGCGCAATGTTCCTTAATGCCAGTTGTTCTGGACATATATACGCTTATGACTTGAGGTAAATCCTTCACAGGGCTCCTCGATGCTAAATTCCTTCTCAATTCCATAGCCTTTCTTGAACCGCTTTACTTGCTAATTCGTGAATTGCGTCAGAAGCAATCCATCTAGCACTCCTTGAATCCATTTTCTGAATCTCTTTCCCTCCTTAGCAATCTTTCCTAAATTTAGATTAGAGAGGGATTTCAGTTCCTTAAGAATACCATTGTATTGCATTTTTGCCTTTGCAATGGGTATATATGCCTTCGCTTAACATTCTCGGGCTTTGTGAAGTCCGCCACAGGTAGATTTAGGCGTGTAGACTGCCACAAACTTTGCGATAATAGAGAAGGCCTAATTGCAATATTGTTGCACTTAGCACCTCGTCGTCGTATAATATTGCCCATGGTTCAAGATTCAATACATGTTTTGCAAGTTAAGGGATATAAGGTGACCAAGCCTCGAAGGCAGGTGCTTGACGTCATAGAAAAAGCGCAAAAACCACTTTCACCATATGAAATACAGAGACTTCTAGGCAAGCAGGGCAAACATCTCAACCATGTTACCATCTACCGCATACTTGATTTGTTTTGTCGCCTCAATCTGGCTCACAAAATTTTGTCCACCGGTGGATTTGTGAAGTGTGACCTGGGTCATAAGGAAGGATGTCATCGGTTTGTAGTCTGCCGTCACTGCGGAGTCATTCAAGAATTTGCTGATAGTGAATTATGCCATGAGGAAAACAAATTTGCCCAGAATCTTGGCTTTCATGCTGAGTATCATTTCTCCGAATCTTCGGGACTTTGCTCTAGCTGTTACGGATCGCAAGAGAATACATGAAGAAACACTGGTCATGTAATTGGATTTCCATTATTTTGCTGCCGGTTATCTTGCTGACACTTCTTGATATCTCTTGCGCACCAAAGAGTGAGGTGACTGGGAAAATAAGCATCGTTGTGACTATATTGCCACAGGTTGAATTTGTGCAAAGCGTGGGAGGAGAAAAGGTGGATGCTATTGTTATGGTGCCGCCAGGACAAGATCCTCACACTTATGCCCCGACTCCAAGCCAACTTGCTGCGGTGAAGCAAGCCAAGATGTATGCCATGATGGGCTCAGGGGTGGAATTTGAGCTGGCTCACATGGACAGAATCGAAGCAGCTAACAAGCATATGTTACTCATTGATTGCTCTAAGGGTATTGATTTAATTCATAACGACCCTCACACATGGCTTTCCCCTAGGAACGCCAAGATAATGGTGGAGAATATCTACGATGGCTTAATCAAAGTCGACCCCACAAATGAAGAATATTATGTCAACAAAAAGTATGAATACCTCTTGAAGCTTGATAAACTGGACAAAGAAATAGAGGCTAGATTAGTTACCATCACTAACAAATACTTCATGGTCCTTCATCCAGCCTGGGGGTATTTTGCCCGAGACTATGGTTTGGAGCAGATAGCAATACATATCGAAGGGAAAAATCCCAGCGCTCAAGACATTGTCAATTTGGTACAGAAGGCTAAGGAACACAATATTAAAGTAGTGTTTACTGAGCCCCAATTTGATACCAGAAGTGCCAGCACTATTGCCAAAGCAATTGGTGGCACAGTGGTATGCATAGACCCTTTAGCCAAAGATTACATTGACAATATGTACCGAGTTCTGGATGCCCTAGTTAAGGGGATGCATTAGATTCATCCTGAATCAAGTTCAGGACAGCCAGTCCAAAATATCCTCTAGCACCTTATTGTGGTTCTCTCTGGTAACAGTAAGAGTTCTAACTCTGGGGTGAGATTTAATTTCATTGGCAAAGGGATGGGGAGCAAGCATGATAGTACCCAGAACTTTCTTTCCGCTATCAACGACTTGTGACACAACCTCTTTAAATTGCGGTGACAAAAGCTCCATTTTGCCAATTTCATCTATAACAATTAAATCACTTTCCTTAAGTGCTTGACGCAGGGCAGAAACAGCAACTTTATCCAGACTCTCTATATCCACCTTGTACTTGCTTACTTGATAACGGCTGGAGATACTGACATGTGCCAGGATGGCTTCGTCACCACCAAGGGTAATGATTCGGAATCCCTGCCTTACTCCACCAATTCGTATTTCCTCGGTATAAAATCCACCAGCTTTGTCCTGAACTTGATTCAGGATTGCCCTAGACAGAATTTCCTTAATGAGCGCAGTCTTGCCTGTGCTTGGCTTACCCGTTAGCAGAAGAACTGTTTTCACCATCTTTTTCTCACACTGTCCGAAAGCTTAGCTAACAGTTCCAGAGCCTGTCTCGCCGCTTCCTTAGATAAAGTTGCCAAACCACAAGAGGGGGTGAGCAACCCTTGGCTTATGATTTGCTTGAAACTGATACCATCCCTCGTAAAGGAAGCCATAGCCTCTCCTAGGCGGTCATAAAGACTAGACAAGGATTCCTTAGCTAAAGCTTCTTCGTCATTAGGTACTATTCCCCAGGCAATAGTGCCACCACGAGCAAGGAAAGATTTTACTTCGTCAGCGTAAGTACTAAGAGAATCGGCATAATTGTAAGCATCAAAACTAAGTATATCAATCGGAATCTTCAAAAGAACTGACCAGTTAGTATTGCCACAGCAATGCAATCCCTTTATTCCCTTAATTCCCCGCAGAACTTCCCCTAGCAAAACAGGCACCTTCTCCTCAGGAACAGGAACAAAGACAGAGCCCAGGGAAACTAGATATGGCTCATCAATAAAGATAATGGTACTGGATGACAATTGTCTCAGGGCATTTTCCTGCCACAATGCTTTTAACTTTAGAAACTTAGCCATTGCTTCAACCACGGTCTCATCATATAGGATAGCCTGCCCACCCCGCTCGGTAACTGTGAGTCCCCAGGTAATAGGACCCGTTATCTGTCCTTTAACCACTTTTGCCGTCTTTGCCTTTGCCAGAAAGGTATGGAGCCCGGCAGCATACTTGGCTGAAACGCTGTATCTACTGGCATCGCCCTCTTCACAATCAGCTTGGATTTGCTCCAGCCTAATGGCAAAGTCCTCTCCCGGCTCAATACGGATTTTGTCTCCGTCTATGACCACACCAGGAAAGCCCTCACTAAACTGGATATACATTCTTTCTTTCGGGGAACGATTTGGTAACTGAGGCCAAGCGGGAATATCAGGAAGATACTTCATTACCAAAGAGCAAGCTTCTTCCGGATCGATATGAGGCATGCTACCGATAGCTGTGGGCAAGCAGCCAAATTCAAATTTAGCGGGCATTTTCCTTTTTGCTCAAGTACTTTCCGATAAGCAAGTCTAAATCCTGCTTGGCTTTGTCTGATATGTATTTTCGTGAGGTGGCAATAGCGTCCTTAAGTGCCGTAGCACAGGCACAGTCTCGCTTTTGTGGTATTGTAGGAACTGCCAGTTTTAGAATTTTCTTAGCCATATCCACGCCCTTCTCCAGATTGGTCAGAATCATCTCCGTAGTTACCAAGGCATAGCTCGGATGCCAGCAATCATAGTCGGTAACAAAGGCGATTGTGGCATAACATATTTCAGCTTCCCTGGCTAATTTAGCCTCGGGACAAGCTGTCATCCCAATAATATCAGCGCCCCAAGAACGGTAAAGCTGTGCCTCAGCTTTAGTAGAAAACTGTGGTCCTTCCATAGCCAGGTAAGTGCCTCCTTGGTGTACCTTAGCTCCTGCTTTGGTGGCTGCCTCAAATAGAACCTGGCTCAAAACGGGACAAAAGGGCTCGGCAAAGGATATATGACCTACTATGCCACTGCTAAAGAAAGTGTTGTCTCTACCTTTAGTGATATCAATAAGCTGGTTCGGGATAACTAGATGAAGCGGTTTTATCTCCTCTCTGAGGCTACCCACAGCACTTACTGAGATAATCCTCTCCACTCCTAAGGACTTTAAGGCATAGATATTAGCCCTTGTCGGTAGTTCACTGGGGCTTATGCGGTGTCCCTTACCGTGCCTGGGAAGGAAAGCAACTCTCACGCCTTTAAGCTTGCCCAAGATGATAGCATCACTGGGCTCACCAAAAGGAGTATTTATCTTCACCTCTTCCACCTCACTCATCCCCACCATTTTGTAAAGTCCGCTTCCGCCGATAATGCCAATTTTTGCTTCAGGCATTTAACGACTCTCTTATCGCCATAGAGAACACACTCATTAAAAATTAAAAGTCAAAAATCAAAATTACAAATCAAAAATTCATCTTTGCATTTTGCATTTTAATCTTTGATTTTCTTGTAAGCCTCGCCTTTTAAACAGTAATATGCTCAGGAGGCCTAACTTCTGCGAGTTTTATAGCCCATGGCTTACATTTCACGGCACAAATTCCACAACCAAAGCACTTCTCCGGGTCAACCTCTGCCTTGAGCTTCTTCTCCCCGGGGACCTTCACCATTTCTATCGCTCCAAACGGGCATCTCTCCACACAGACCTGGCACCCATTACAGGTTACCTTATCCACCTTCGCCTGAAACCGGCTCTTAGCCACCCCCTTCTCCAGCCCACCATACTTCATAAGGGGGTAGTAAAGAACACAGCAGTCATTGCAGCAATTGCAAATCACAGCAGCAACTTCAGAGCGATTAGGCACACTGTGGATGAGACCTGCCTCTTCTGACAGCTCTAGGACCTTCATCGCTTCCTCTCGGGTCAGCTCCCGGCTCGTCCCCCTGGTTATGGCATAATCCGCTGCGCGGTTGAGCTGAAGGCAGACCTCGACAGGCAAATCACACCTTCTGGCTACTCTCCGGCAAGGGCAGTGGACGACAGCAAACCTGGTAGCCTTATTGAGAATAACTTCCAGATCCTCAGCCGGCAAGAGCTTTGTCCCCTCAGAAACAGCTTTCCTGGCTGGAATTATCCTCCAGGTAGGGGCCTCCTGGCTTTGGGCTTTCTTTGCCCTATCAGGGTACCATTCAGCCTGACCAAAATCTTCCCAGAGATCGAGGAGTTCATTACCCCAAATATCGTCTGACCTCACATCAGAACCTGTAGCGTCGTGAAGCTGAGTTATGCCTCTGGCGAACTGATAGCCCTTGGAGGTCATAAAAACAACTCCCTTACTGAAGAGTCCATCAAGCCTTTTGTTTATTGTTTCTTCGCCCTTGCCCAGTTTCCGGACAAGGTCAGCTACAGAGCAAGGAAGAGAAGTTACTATCTCTACCTCTTCCTCGTCCATGAGCCTTTTGAGCACTTTAGTAAGTCTCCTTGACCCGGCATAGCCGAGTTTTTCAGTTAGTACCGCATAAGCATCTTTCATCTATTCACCTCCGTTTCTTTTTTCCTTCAGCAGATATACTACCTTTCGACCTTGCACCTCCGTAGCTACTTTCCCTTCTTCCTCAAGATATCTCAAATGGGCCACAGCTTCCCCAAAAGCAAACCATTTCTGCCCAGGGGGAAATGCCTCCCACGATTTATAGGTTACATCCCAGGTCATTTGCGACGCTACCTGGAAAGCGTTTTGCTTACCTTTTTCAAGAATAGAGATGACTTCATTAAGCCTTACCTGGTGGTGGTGTTTTAATTCCTGAATTCTCTCTTTATAGTTCTTGAAGATACCTCTGTGACCTGGCAATACAAGTTCGACGTCTAAGTCATAAACTTTGTCCAGACTCATCAGATATTCCTTCAGTGGATTCCCTTCATTGGAGGAGAGCGTGATGTTTGGGGTTATATCAATTAGGATATGGTCACCACATATGAATATCTTCTTGTTGGGCTCATAAAGACACATATGACCCTTAGTGTGTCCTGGCGTTTCAATACATTCAAATAGGTAATCGCCAATGTTTATTGTGTCACCATCTTTTACAATATGAAAGTCCGAGCGACTTCTCGAACTATATCTGCGACCTGGGTGACTCCCGATAGCCTTTTCAAGCTCGTCCCCAGTAAACCCACGTTCACGAGCAAAATCGGCCTGCTTTTCCCAATGCTCAGGCGCATCAGAGCTAGCAACAATTGCCGCATCTGCCTGACCGAAGTAGATCGTCGCCGTATTCGCGGCGAGACTTGACACGAGACCTGAGTGGTCGGCATGCATATGCGTGATGAAAAAATCGGCTTCCTTCAAATCCACGCCAAGTTCCCCTAAGCCAGAAGTTAATGCTTTCTTGCAGTCCTCTCGGTTCCATCCAGTATCAACGACTAAGGACCGCCGCGCCCCTTTTATTACATAAGAATTGAGTGCTTTTAGAGGACTTCCCGGCAGAGGAACTTCAATTCTATAAAGATTTGGTAAAATTTCCTCGAACAATGTCCCTAAGTATCCTTGCGAATTATTTTATTCCCGAATACGGCGTAATCTTATCCTAGTCGCATTTGTTCTGTCCATGCAATCAAGCTCAACTACTTCCGGGTCACCCCAGTCACGAGGGAAGCCACCACCGAATTGAAGCATAATTACGTACGGGAAGATGTCATGATAGAAAAAGCCGCAAAGTCCGGCGGTGTTGTGACCACTAAGGTCAAATTTATCACCCACTTTGTGACCCCAACTACAGTCCCCTTTGACGGCGATAATCTCCCCTTCAACGCGGAATCCAACCTTAGGTCTTTCCTTCTCAGCCATCTTTACGCTTCCCAAGAAAGCCTAGCACATTCTCCTAAAACTGTCTATTATTGTTTTAGCTGTGATCTTGACCTCTTTTACTTCAGACACTAGACTTCTTTTTCCCTTTCCATTATCTCCAAAAACTGAGCGGGGGTGACGATTCGAATTCCTTCATATTCACCTAGGTTTAGCAAATGTATATAATGAGCGACATAATGCTTAACAGGTCAGAAATGAATTCCTTTAATTCTTCGCTATTTAATCCATGCCTTTTCATTAACTTTGGATAGCTTAAAACCCGCTCCAGCTCCTCCATGATGGACGGTGAAGTGAAAAGGCGAATCTTATTTTCAAAAACATAATTGATGATTTGGGCTGGCTTACCGTGAGGGTTTATCAAGGCGCTGACGAGCACATTAGTATCCAAAACGATTTTGAACATAAAGATGTTCTCTGGTCAAACTTGCCTCGCTGCCTCTATTGCCTCTCTGATCTCTCTTTCCAGCACCTCTGACTCTATGTCCTGGTTTCTCTCCCTTATTTGCCTGATCTTCTCGTAAAGTCCCTCTCTAATTTTCTCCCAAGCGACATATTCTTCCACAGGTATCACCACTACCATAGGTCTCTTTCCCCTCTCTACAATGTACCTGTCTCCTCTGATACGAACTTCATCCATCAACTCACCAAATCTTTGTCTCGCCTTTTGTGCTGATATCTTTTTAAGCATGTTGCCCTCCTCATGACCGTTATGATCGCTATAGCCATATTGATTATAATGGGAAAAAGGAAGTATTGCAACTTAAAAAGGTGAAAATATACTAGCGGATTTTAGAACCTGGAAAGTAGGTCACGGAATTTTACCATACACAGTCACATTTAATCTTCTCACGATCCATCCCCAGCTTTGCCCACATTGCCAGGGTTTCAGCCGCGCCGACTTACCCCCAGTAAGGGGGTGGCAGACAGCCTCTTCAAGAGAGCGTAATCAATACCTCATAACTCTTGCAAGACTTGGTGCGACATAAGGTACACCAAGCGGGCTTTATTAAGACTTATTTGTGCATTATCCCCATAGTCGGAATCAATGCGCGCTATTCTTAAGCGGTCGAGTGATA
>MNYE01000063.1 GCA_001873005.1 Dehalococcoidia bacterium CG2_30_46_9 | reverse complement strand
ATGAGAGAAATGCCTTTGCCGTGGCAAATTACCTTAAGGGACATCCTGGAGTAAAGAGGGTACTCTACCCTGGGCTAGAGTCTCATCCGGGACATGAAATCGCAACGAGGCAGATGAAGGGATTCGGTGGAGTAGTGTCATTTGAAATGAGAGGTGGTATTGAGGGCGTTAATACCTTTCTAAAAAAGCTCGAAGTCTTCTCTCTGGCGGAATCTCTGGGCGGTGTCGCTTCTCTTGTCGAGCACCCGGCTACCATGAGTCACGCCTCGATGCCAAAGGATTATAGGGAGAAGATAGGGATTACCCCTGAACTAATCAGGTTGTCGGTTGGTTTGGAGAGCATTGACGATTTGATCGGGGATTTAGGGCAGGCACTCGAGTGCCTGTGAAGGAGGGTTGATGAGACTATATCAGATGGTTGTGAAAGACATCACACGAAGAAAAAAGCGAGTGTTATACGCCTCGGTCGGCGTGGTTATCGGCGTTGCCACAATCGTTGCTGTGCTGACAATCGCCCTTGCGGGAGAGACGAGCATCAATAGTCAGTTGGAGAAATATGGCGCTAACTTAATGGTCATGCCTGCAATAAGCAATATTGATGTAGGATTGGGAGGTCTAAGCCTCGGCACTCTAGCGGTTGGTGAGAATCGTATTCCTGAAGACAAATTGCCGGAGATCAGAGAGATAACCGACGGCCTGATAAGAGAAGCGCGGGGCATTAAAGCTGAGGGTAATATTGCCACAATAGCTCCAAAACTTTACGTGAACGCCGAGATAAATGGAACGTCTGTGGTAGTAGCTGGGGTTGACCCTCAAGAAGAGCACAAACTCAAGACATGGTGGCGGGTTTCAAAGGGGAGATATCTTCAAACTCCAGATGAGGCATTGGTTGGCGCAACAGTCGCTGAGCTACTGAAGTTCAATGTAGGCGACAGAATCGCACTTAACGGGAGGGAGATAACCATCGCAGGTATTCTTGAAGAGACAGGCTCAAACGAAGATTATCAAGTTTTTGTTCCTATAGAAACGGTACAGGAGGCATTCGATAAGGAGGGATTAGTTTCTTCAATAGACATTCGTGCCCTATGCAGTGCCTGTCCTACAACAGAAATTGCGAGCGCCATAAACGGAAAAATTCCAGGGGTTCGAGCAGTTGCAGTAAAGCAAATAGCTGAAACCGAAATGGGCATGCTGGAAAAGATAAACAGATTTCTCCTGGCTTTGGCTGGAATCACGCTGGCTGTCGGCTGTTTTGGGGTGGTCAACACGATGATGACCTCGGTTCATGAAAGAATCAAGGACATCGGCATAATGAAAGCTGTGGGGGCATCACGCAATCAGATAGTTAAGATTTTCCTCTACGAGGCAATCATTATTGGGGTAGCGGGAGGTTTCCTTGGATATGTGGCCGGGACTTTACTAGCATACATAGTCGGACCGCTGATTTTTGGGGGTGTAGCCGTTAGTTATGTTCCCCAGTACTTCCTCCCTTCATTGGTTCTGGCTACCTTTGTTGCCATTATAGCGACTGTTTACCCTGCGTTCCGCGCCTCCAAAATTAAGGTTGCCGACTCTTTCAGGTCTTTATGAGGTAAAAAAATGCTAGAAATCAAAAATATATCAAAAATTTACGGCAAGGAAATAGCTAAAGTGGTTGCCTTGAACAATGTTTCCCTTCGTGTGAATGAAGGTGACTTTATAGCTATCATGGGGCCTTCTGGAAGCGGAAAGTCCACTCTCTTAAATATCATCGGTGGCTTAGAGTACCCTTCGAGTGGTGAAGTAATCCTGGATGGGAAACGCATAGACAATCTAGATGAAAAGGATTTTGTGGATATAAGAAGAAGGAAGATAGCCTACGTTTTTCAGCAGTATCATCTGTTTCCGTCTCTCACTGCCTTGGAAAATGTAATGTTACCTCTAACTTTTTGTGGAACAGAGAAAGGAGAGGAAAAGGCATTAGAGACGTTGAAAGAGGTAGGGTTGGAGGGGAGGGCTGAACACAAACCCAGCCAGCTAAGCGGTGGAGAGCAGCAGCGCGTGGCAATTGCGCGGGCTTTGGTCAATTCACCCTCGTTGCTCCTGGCAGACGAGCCAACCGGTAATATGGATCAAAAGATGGGAAGAGAGATTTTAGGCTTGTTTTACCGGCTAAATAAAGATGGGCGCAGCATTGTCATGGTTACCCACAATCCCGAAATAGCCGGACACGCCAAAGAAATCATAGTTTTACAGGATGGACAAATCGCAGACAAGATTAGCCAAAAAGGAGGTAGGCAATAAATGTCAAAGAGGATAATACTTGGTTTTGCGCTATTTGGGGTAATATTAAGCATGATCGCGTGTAGTAGCAATAGCGCACTAAGTAACGAGCCAATAAAGGCAACGTGGATTGAGCCGCAGATGGTTGGCGATACTGTATCCATCCCAGTAAGCGAGGTCGAGAATAACAAGATAATCCACTTTAAGTTTGGAACGCAGAATGGTGATATAGCTTTTATGGCGTACAAGCTGGGCGGAGAAGTCTATGTTCGGGCTAATGTTTGCCCACCATGCAGATCCATAGGCTTTTCCCTCCAGAAAGATATTTTGGTGTGTGATACTTGCCAGACTACTTTTGAAGCGAAAACCGGCGAGGGAATCAAGGGAGCATGCGTGGCTTTTCCCAAAGCGTCAATTCGCTATGAAATAAAGAATGGCAACTTAGCAATGAAAAAGGCCGGTCTCGCAGTTGCGTATCAAAATACCATTGAACCTGGGTGGCCTTAAAGGAGGAAGATTTGTCCTATGCTACGGCTCTCCGCTGTCGAAAGTGCGGTCGGGAGTATCCTCTGGAGCCTCTCAACCTATGTGATTTCTGCTTTAGCCCGCTAGAAATAAGCTACGACTATAAGCGCATGGCTAAAGCTGTGAGTCAAGAAAAGATCAGCGGGGGGCCGCCCAATATGTGGCGCTACAAAGACTTATTGCCTGTAGATGGCGATGTGGTGGACATTGGCACCGGATTCACTCCTCTCGTCAAGGCCGATAACCTGGGACGGGAATTAGTGTTGGACCATCTCTACATCAAAAATGACTGTCTCAACCCAACATACTCCTTCAAGGACCGGGTGGTCTCGGTAGCTATTACCAAGGCACGGGAATTTGGATTCGATATTGTAGCTTGTGCCTCAACAGGCAACCTAGCGGCTAGTGTGGCAGCCCATGCTGCCAAGGCAAATATGAAGTCCTATGTTTTTATCCCCTCCGATGTGGAGCGGGGTAAGTTGGTGGGAATAGCAATCTATAACCCGGTTCTGGTGATGGTTGAGGGAAGCTATGACGATGTCAACCGCCTCTGTAGCCAGTTAGCGCAAAGATATAACTGGGGTTTTATCAACATTAATCTCCGACCCTACTATGCTGAGGGGAGCAAGACCCTGGGTTACGAAGTAGCTGAACAATTAGGGTGGTGTGCCCCTGATTGTGTAGTGGCTCCCGCTGGCTCGGGGCTCCTCTTTACCCGTATATGGAAAAGCCTGGATGAACTTTCCATGCTGGGATTGATTGGACCGGTTAATACCCACATGTATCTCACTCAAGCTGCTGGCTGCTCACCCATTGTCAACGCCTTTCAATCGGGTGCTCTTCATGTACACCCGGTAAAACCAAATACCATCGCCAAGTCTATAGCTATTGGGAACCCGGCTGACGGTTATTATGCCTTGAGAGTTGCCCGCCAGTGTGGCGGTGGTGCCTGTGCCATCACCGATGAAGAGCTGGTCGAAGGGATGAAACTCCTGGCTGAGACCGAAGGTATCTTTGCCGAGGCGGCAGGCGGTGTTGTGATAGCTGGGCTGAAGAAGCTTGTAGCTTCTGGGGTAATTAAGAGAAATGAGCTTACGGTAGCTTTCATTACCGGGGCAGGACTCAAAACCCAGGAAGCGGTAGCCGAGGTGGTTCACCCTTTCGTAATCAAGCCTACCCTAGAATCCTTTGAGGAGGTGGCCGGTAACCAAGCTTGAGTCCGTTGTATTTCACTCATGCTATAATATTAGCCTTAGAAAAAACAGGAGGACAAGATGGTCAAGCGAAGAGTAATGTTTACCTTCCCCCCAGAGCTAATTAAGGAACCTATTATTTACAACCTTGGTCAGCAATTTAAAGTAGTGACCAACATCCGCCGTGCTGATGTAAATGGGGATAGAGGCTGGGTAGTTCTTGAGCTGGAGGGGGAAAGCAAGGACATAGAGAACGGGATTGCCTGGGTGATGAGCAGAGGGGTAAGGGTTGATCCTGTTGTCGGAGATATTGTGGAGGGTTAAATGAGAAGGATATATCTTGATCATGCGGCCACTACGCCTACACATCCTGAAGTAGTGAAAGCAATGCTACCCTATTTTACCGGCGCCTTTGGCAACCCCTCGAGCATCTATTCCTATGGACAGGAGGCTAGGGCAGTAATCGAAGAGGCAAGGGCTAAGGTGGCAGAGCTTATTTATGCCCGCAGCGAGGAAATTGTCTTTACCAGCGGAGGAACGGAGGCAGATAACTTCGCTTTAGAAGGTATTGCCTACGCCAATGAACATAAAGGGAATCACATCATCACCACCTCTATTGAGCACCATGCGGTGCTAGAGGCGTGCAAGTTTTTAGAAAGAAGAGGCTTCAGGATAACTTACCTCCCTGTAGATGGATATGGTTTAGTTGACCCCCAGGCTGTCAAGAAAGCTATTACCACCAAAACTATCCTTATTTCAGTGATGCATGCCAACAACGAAGTAGGCACCATAGAGCCTATAGGAGAAATAAGTAAGATTGCTAGAGAAGTAGGCATCTGTTTTCATACTGATGCTGTGCAGACAGTAGGGCATATCCCGGTGAATGTGGATGAGCTTGGCGTGGATATGCTCTCTGTCTCAGCACACAAATTCTATGGTCCAAAGGGGGTTGGGGCACTGTATATTAGAAAAGGCACCAGGTTAGTTCCTTTTATGCATGGAGGGGAGCAAGAAAAGAGACGTAGAGCCGGCACAGAGAATGTTCCTGCCATAGTTGGTTTTGGTAGAGCAGCGGAACTTGCCCGGCAGGAAATGAGCAAAGAAGCAGAACGGCTAACTAATCTTCGTGATAAGCTCATAAAAGGTCTTCTAGAGCAAATTGACCACATCCGCCTAAACGGTCATCCCACAAAAAGACTTCCCAATAATGTCAATGTGAGTGTTGATTTTGTCGAAGGGGAATCAATGCTCTTAAATCTTGATCTCGAGGGTATTTGTGCTTCTACCGGCTCAGCTTGTAGCTCCTCAAGTCTTGAACCATCCCATGTGCTTCTGGCATTGGGGCTTTCCCCCGAGCAAGCTCATGGTTCGCTCAGGTTTAGCCTGGGTAAAGAAAATACCGAGGAAGATATGGGGCGAGTTCTGAAGGTATTGCCTGGAATAGTAGCCAAGCTGAGAGCTATGTCCCCACTTTTGAAAACTCCAAGAACAGTAAAAGGAGGCCCACCCCTCAACCCCCCTTATTTGGCAAAGGACGATAGGAAGGGATAAAAATGCCTGGCGTCTGGTCGCTATACAGTGAGAAAGTAATGGAGCATTTTAAGAATCCCCGTAATGTGGGGGAAATGGAAAACCCCGACGGCATCGGGCACGTAGGAAACCCGGTGTGCGGCGATATTATGGAGCTTTATATTAAAGTAAACGATGGTACTATTATCGATGCCAAATTCAAAACCTTCGGCTGTGGAGCCGCTATTGCCACGAGCTCTATGGTCACTGAGATGGTGAAGGGGAAGAGCATAGAGGAAGCACTGAAAATCTCCAATCGGACGGTAGCTGAAGCTTTAGATGGACTACCACCGATCAAGATGCATTGCTCCGTTCTGGCAGAAGAAGCTCTTAAATCGGCAATTGAGGACTATTTAAGAAAGTCTAAAAAAGAAGGGTAGCAATAAAAGTGAACGAACTTCCTGAAATCGGCAAGATCTCCCCCGAGATCTTTAACGAACTGATATACCCTCGCTTGGGGGCCAAAAGTCAAGTGGTGTTGGTGGGACCTCAGCATGGAGTGGACGTAGGGATAGTTGAGATTGGGGATAAAGCAGTAGCTCTAACCACGGATCCCGTGTTTATTGTTCCTGAATATGGCTGGGAGAGAGCTGCTTGGTTTGCCGTTCACATCCTTGTCTCTGATGCTGTCACCTGTGGGCTCAAGCCCAAATTCTTGTCTATAGATTTGAACCTTCCCATAGAAATGACCAAAGAGCAGCTGGAGATAATGTGGAATACAATACACCGAGAATGTAAGAAATTAGGAATCTCTATTATCTGTGGTCATACTGCCAGGTATGAGAACTGCCACTATCCCATGGTCGGTGGTGCCACAGTAATCAGCATCGGGGAAAAAGATGAATATGTTACCCCGAAATTGGCAAGAGTGGGCGACAAGATAATCATTACTAAAGGGCCGGCTATTGAAGCAGCGGGTATATTTGCTGCCATGTTTCCTGAGCTTATTGGGGAACAGTTTGGTTTTGAATTTAGCCAGAGGGCACAGCAAATATTCTATAAAATGTCAGTGGTCGAAGATGCTCTAACAGCGGTGAATGTGGGAGTGAGGGAGGAAGGAGTTAGTGCTATGCACGATGCCACTGAATGTGGCGTGTGGGGCGGTTTATATGAACTATCCCAGGCTGCCGGTTTGGGAATGAGAATAGAGAAAGAGCGAATTGTAATTGAAGACTGTGTAGAAGATATATGTAACTTTTTTGGCATTGAGCCTTATGCCTCTATTAGCGAGGGGACGTTAATTATAGCCTGCCGGGGGCACAAAGCGCAGGAAATAGTGGCAGCTTTGTCTCGAAAGGGAATCACCGCCTCAATTGTGGGAGAATTAATGAACCCCGAACATGGAATAATCCTGGTAGAAAAGGGGAAGGAAAGGAGGCTCGAACATCCCATTGTCGATCCCTTTTGGCAAGCTTTTTATCGTGCTCTTAAGCAACACAGTTCCCGAACCCTGTTATCCAGACCTTGCCTCGATTCCAGAACAGGTGGACGTAGTTGACATCTTCCGTCGCTCTGAAGACGTGTTGACTATTGTGGAAGAGGCAATTAAAATAAGGGCAAAGGCGGTGTGGATGCAATTTCGCACCACATGAGTGCCCTTAAGGGGCAATATTGCGGTCACTCTCACAAATGTCAGGAGGTGAACCATGGAAGAAAAGAAAATCAAAGAAGTGGTGAAGGGGAGATATGCCCAGATAGCTAAGCGAGACCAGCGGAGCTGCTGTCCAAGTTGCGCTTGCGGAGTCAGCCCCTTATCTCAAGCTGAGGCTATTGGATACTCGGGGGAAGATTTGAAACGCATCCCAGAAGAGGCGATTATGGGTTTGGGGTGCGGTAGTCCTACTGCTATAGCAGACCTAAAAACAGGTGAGGTAGTCTTGGATTTAGGGTCGGGAGCCGGAGTAGATGTATTCTTGGCGGCTAATAAAGTTGGCCCCACCGGCAGGGTTATCGGGGTTGATATGACGAAAGAGATGATAGATAAGGCAAAAGGTATCGCCATGAGTCATGGTTACCATAATGTGGAATTTCGCCTGGGGGAAATTGAGAAACTTCCTGTCGAGGATGAATCTATGGATGTCGTTATCAGTAACTGCGTTATTAATCTCTCCCCAGATAAATCCAAAGTCTTTCAGGAAACTTACCGAGCCCTAAAGCCTCGGGGAAGGCTCACAGTCTCTGATATAGTGTCTGAAAGAGCACTCCCTGACGAGATGAAGAATGACCCTGATGCTTGGGCAGGATGTATTGCTGGGGCTTTAGAGCAGCAGGAATACTTAGAAAAGATAAAGGGAGCCGGCTTTAAGGATGTGCAGGTGGTATCTAGTAAGAAGTTTTACATAGAGAACAAGAAAAGCGAAACGATAGGGAATCTTTTGAGTATTACTGTGAAAGCATATAAGTAAGTACGATATTAAAATAACCAAGCACTAGTCGACGCTGCAATTGGTGCTACCTCTTTGCACATGGAACCCATTTGAGCTACAATAATAGCTCGCCTTAAGGCGGGAAGATAAAGATTCTCAATGAAAGCATTTTGTTTTCAATACAACAATGAAAAACCTACAGGAGGACAATAATGGCACTTTTTGAACTTCAGGCTACCACCAGGGAAGTATTTGGGAAAAAAGTGGAGTCCCTTCGGCGGGCTGGTATAATCCCGGTGAACGTCTATGGTCATGGCATCGAGTCCATGGCACTGCAAGTACAAGCCTCAGCCTTGGATAAACTATTGAGCCAGGCGGAGACAGCCCATCTTGTCTCGCTAATGGTGAATGAAGAGAAGCCAGGCAGGAATGTAATGATCAAGGAAGTGCAAAGAAAAGGCGGCATGGGGAAACTGCTCCATGTGAGCTTTTATCAGGTGATAGCGAAGGAAAAAATAAAACTAGATGTGCCAATTGATTTTGTGGGTGAATCGCCGGCAGTGAAAGCCAGGGAAGGGTATTTGATGATAATTCTGAGGACTGTGGAGGTAGAGTGCCTACCCGGCAGTATTCCTTCAAGTATTGTCTTTGACATAAGTCATCTCTCCAAGCTGGGCGATATTGTACATGTGAAAGACCTCGAGATTGGGAAAGATATTACCCTCCTCACTGGCTCGGAACAAATAGTAGCTAAGGTTGAGCCGATAAGAGTAGAGGCGGAAGAGATAATCAAGAAAGCTGAAGCGAAGGTTGAAGAGGTTGTGGAGGAGAAAGCGGAGGAAGGACCCAGAAAAGAAGAGAGATAGTTACTCTCCGAGTGAAAGCAGCTTAGCAACGTTGGCATTATTGCAGACATAAGTTCATATTGTTCCCTGTGGTAGCCGGTCGTGTTGACAAGGGGGGGTAGTGTTGTAGATTTTTTTCAGGTGGGCCGAAAAACAACCAACTTTTGAACGCAACCAGCCTCCGGCAGAGAAGGTTTTTAGACAGTCTGTGATATAATAGGGTGAATCTTAAGAAGCTGTCCGAAAACTAGAATTTTGGTAGTGA
>MNYE01000072.1 GCA_001873005.1 Dehalococcoidia bacterium CG2_30_46_9 | reverse complement strand
GCCATAATATCTTGAACCAATTTCATTACCTCTCTTTATGGATATTAATCCTTGTTCAACTAACTCTTTAATTGTTATAAGCCTATATTTACCGGTTTTTTCCATTTCTTTTAGTTTTTGCTTAATTTCTGGGTCATAGTAACTTGGAATAAAGACATAATTGCTTATTTCAGATAATCTCCCGATAAATCCAAGGTGGTTTGCTTGATAGATAGTCTCTTTTTCTACCAATTCTTTATACTTAGAAGCTATAAGTGGTAAATCATCATCAATTATTTTATTTCTTCTATTATCGAGGATATAATTGTCCTTTGCATCCATCTTAAATATTATCTTGCCATTTTTATCATGCCCAACTTTGTTTGCAATAGCCATAAATATCTCATAATCTTTATCATTACTTCTTGTCTTCTCAAGAAACAAAACACTTGTTTTCGTGTGAGTGCTTGGAAGGAAAGTTTCCGGTGGCAAACTGACTATTGCCAATATCTTGGCATCTTCTAAAATAAACTGCCAAACATACCTATCACTAGGATTTCCAAAAACCCCATCAGGAAGAACAATAGCCATCCTACCTCCAGGTTTAAGGAGTTGAAGACACCTTTCTATAAATAGAATTTGTGGAACTTGCTCGGAAATAGAATTGGTAACCTTCCATTTGTTTGAAGGCTCTTTAATCCACTCATGGCCTAATTTATAGTTTTTCAGGATTCTTTTGTCTTCGATGAATATTTTTGCCCCAAAGGGAGGATTTGTAAGCGCAACATCAAAACTTTCATCTTCAATTTCCCTTTTCATCTCCTTTGCCCAAAATTCGGGATAAAGCGAATCTGCGCAAAATATATTTGCATGACCATCCCCAACAATTGCCATATACGCTTTGCATATCTTGACTAAATCTGTCTCTTTGTCTATACCATAAACATTGCAAAAATGCTCTTTTCCCTTTAGACAAGATAAAATTTCTACTAAAAAACCACCAGAACCACATGCGGGGTCGATAACTTTCTCACCAAGTTTCGGATTAAGTATATCAACACACATTTTGACAATATTTCTTGGGGTGAAAAATTGCCCTTTTTCTCCTCGCAATCCAGGACCCCAAAAGGCTTGAAAAGCTTCACTTATCACATCTCTTTCAGTTTCAACAAGGGCATAATTTTGAAGTTTCTCAATCACGTATTTGATCGATTTATCATCGAGGTAAATCTTCTCTTCTTTATCAAATACATCGGGGTAAGCTTCTTTCACTTTTTCAAATAATTTTATAGTTCTATTGCTTACTTCTTGTTCACTCTCATGTGATTTTGCTATGAACACTTTGCCATTTCTGTTATGTATTTCATCATATATCCTACAGAAAAGGATTCTAATCATCTCAGCCCCGAGCCTTTCAGCCCTTGGAATGTTGCTGTTGCTGTAAAGATAGTAATAAATTTGTTTAAACACCTCGGGGAGATTTGGCGGGAATAACGTAGTGGTAAACAAATCCAAGGGTTTCGTCATGTAATTCTTTCTTACCATTTTCGGTACGTCCCTCGACTTTTTATACCAGTGTTTAATTTTTTATCGGTGGGCTCTGGCATTTCATATGACTTAAGTATACACGAAATTCGGTTACTATTCAGTAGTTTATTGCTACAGGTGATGGATGTTCTGCGTCTTTCAAAGCCGATTTTGCCCTACGCCATTTTTCATATCAAAAGCGGCAATGCCATTAGGGCAGCACTGCTGTATAATATCTCCCGGAGCAAGAGATGCCTGGCTCGGGACAGAGAACTGGGATTGCCAACTTGCCCTTGCATTATGGCAAGGTGCCTCCGTGGCTCTTCGGGCGGATGTGCCTGCTTGCCGGTGAGATTACCGCTGTCATTGTTGATGAATTTGGGCCTGAGGAGATGCTGCACCGCCTTTCTGACCCCTACTGGTTTCAGGCTTTTGGCTGTGTCCTGAGTTATGACTGGCATTCCAGTGGCGTTACCATGAGTGTGTTTAGAGAGGAGGCCCTCCCTTCAACCCCCCTTATCTGGCGAGGGACGTGTGGTGCTCTAGCAGAATTGATATAGTAAGTAATGAAAATAGCCGATTTTGATATCACATCTTACGTTTCCCGTATTGAGGCGAACCGCTCAGTCAAAGATGCCCTGATGCAAAAGTTAAAGACACGCCGACCTCCGTATCGCATCTCCGTAACTAACTTGCTTAATCTCAAACAGGCCTACTTTCAGAGAAAGCATCCTGAAATCATTCCGCCGCTGGAAAAACAGCAGCTTATGTGGGCTGGAACAGGGTTTCATAAGGTCTTCGGCTCGGCTGTGTCCAGCGAAGAATACCTGGAGCAATTCGTAGAAGCTGAGGGCATAGTGGGCAAGATTGACATCTACGAGAAGATTCCTGTAGAGGTTAAAACAACTTCGGCACCTCCGGATACAAAAGATTTGCTGCGATACAGACCAACTTATGTCGAGCAACTGGGCATGTATTGTACTATGGTCAATGCCCACGAGGGAGAAATTATCATTTATCAACGTCAGGGGGAAGAATCAGCCTCGACCTCTCCTCTGGTTGTCTACCATGTTGCCTTTCCAAATCTGGAAGCAATTAGAGGCGAAATGCAACGAAGGCGAGACCTCCTGATTCAATCGCTCATTTCAAATGATCCCAACAATCTCCCTATTTGCCTCTGGTTCAATAAGCAATGTGATTATTCCCAGGTATGCGACTGCAAGACCAGTTCGGTGCCACCATCGCATGAGATAGCTGAATTAGCGGGACAAATTTATGTCGATAACATCACCTGTGAGCAACTCCTGAGCAAAATTGCTGAGTCGCAGCCATCCCAGCTATTTCGAATCAATGATATTGTTTTTCCGCGAAAAGCATATTTTGAGCGTCTTAAGTCACAGGAAGTTGCCGACCCTGAACTTGTTTCAGGGGAAGTAGCAGAAGAAAAAGGAGAGTATCTCCGCTCTATGGATGAGCGCGGATTTCTTGACACACTTCGTGATTCACTGCGCTATGGCGCTCCTGGTGAGATGCGGAGGATTCCCGTGCGACACGCCCTACTAGGCGACCTGGTCCAGATGTGGCAGAATTTGCCCACCATCCTGCGCGGCCCAAAATTCTACTCGCTGGTAGAAAGGGAACGCCTGTCCCGGACATTTCCTCATTATTTTCTTCGCCTGGGATTCGAGTGTGCATTGACCGATCATGCGCAGGGCAGATTATTAGTTTACTACACCAACGTTCCTAAAGAGGATGCCAAACTAATGGTCTATGATGTAACCTTCAGAAATTTGGCAGCCTTAAAGGCTGAAGCGCTACAACGAGCGGAGTTAATGACAAAGGCACAATCTCCCTGGGAACTCCCCAAGTGTCCTTCATGGATGTGCCCTAACTGTGGCTATTTAAGTGAATGCGGCGGAATTTAGGTTAAAGGTGAAGCCGAGAAGGAATTGAAAAACAAACTTTGAAAAAAGCGAAGGAAGCTTTTGAAATAGCAAAGAAAATAAAGGAATTGGTTTCAAAGGGGGTCATGCTGAAATGAACTGGCTGGATATAACCATCATAGTAATTGGCATAATATTCGGTGTGTTGGGGTTATGGAAAGGAGCCATCAGAGCTGCATTCGGCATTGCCGGGCTAATAGGGGGTATAGCCCTGGCAGGGCACTATTATCAGCCGTTTGCTAACTTACTTTCGCCCAGTGGCGCCACATGGGCAAAGATAGCTGCCTACACCATCATCCTACTGGCCACTTTAGTCATAGCTAGCATAATTGGATGGCTTATTGCCAAGCTGGTTCACATTACAATGCTTGGCTGGGTAGATAGGCTTGCTGGTTTCATTCTCGGAGCTGGAATAGGACTGCTTCTGGTTGCCGCCATACTTGCCATTGCCAGCAAGTATTTTACCAGTACGGAAGCTGTGATAGCGTCGTCAAAAATAGCGAAATTCTTGATGGTAAAATTTCCACTGTTACTAGCGTTACTCTCAAAAGAATTTGATTTCATTCGGGACCTCTTTTTGCCTTCCGGGCCCACCTACTGAAAGCAGACAAAGGGAGAGGAAATTCTGCTGCTCAGCCCTCTAGAAATCCATCTAGTATCTTCTTAAGTTCCTTCTTTGGCTTGTGACCAACGATTTGCTGAACAGGCTGACCGTCCTTAAATATGAGCATAGTCGGGATAGCGGCAACGCTATATTTGCTGGCTAAGGAACCATTCTCATCCACATCCACTTTAGCGAAGTTTATTTTGTCAGCATATTCCTTAGCTAATTCCTCCAGAATGGGAGCAGTAGCCAAACAAGGAGCACACCATTTTGCCCAAAAATCCACCAAAATTGGCGATTTAGACTGTAATACGTTCTTCTGGAAAGTTTCTTCACCCACTATCGGCTGTATCATTACTTTTACCTCCTTTAGCTCAAATAACGGTTAAGTTGCTTTGTTGTCTCTTTAGTTCATCCCGGGCTTTGGCTCTTCGCGATAACATTTTTTAAGGAAAAGAAAACTACCGCATTCCTGGTAGTTTGTTCAGCAATTGTAGCTTCGTCAACTCCTTTAAGCTCAGCCACGGCTTTCAAAGTCCTGAGAACATCGGCAGGTTTTGATTCATATTTTACTTCCCTGCCATAGGTAACAGGACAATCTGTTTCCAACAACAGTTTATCCAAAGGTGTCTCTTTAACTGCTCTCCTATGTTCGGCATGATATTCTGCCGCTGGCGTAGCAGAAATGAAATAACCGGTGTCAATTATATCCTCAAGAACACTGGGAAAGCCAGTAAACCAGTGAAACACAGCCTTTTCTATTCCTGAATCCTGAACTAACCGGAGAGCATCCTTCCAGGCATACCTGCTATGAATTATTGCTGGTTTAGCATATCTTATCGCCAAATCTAGAAGCCGCCCCAAAACCTCTTTCTGTAATTCTTTTGGTACTACCTTTACCACTCTCTTATCATAGTCCAAACCTATTTCACCAACGGCAATTGCCTCAGCAATGTTCTCCTCAATGAATCGCAAGTTCTCATTTATCTGCGAAGATTCAAGATTGGCTAATTCCCAGGGATGCAAACCCAAAGCAGGATAGACGAATGACTCGTATTTCCGAGAAATGTCCAATATTTTCACATTCGACTGGTAGTTTGAACCTACAGCCACAATAGTAATAACCCCAACCCTTTTGGCTTCCTCAATAGCTAAATCAAGATTCTTTAACTCGTCCAGGTGAGCATGGGTATCAATAAGCCGATACATCACATCTTTTTCTCAGCCAACATACTTTTGTAATAATTGAGACCTGGTTCTGTGGGCTTATATCCGTAGAGGGAATATCTGTCTCCTGATTCCTTGGTGATCATATTGGCTGATAAGAGCACCCGCAGCATTGCCTCACCGAAGTATCCTGTCAAATTAAGATGGTGGTCAGGAACTGCTTTATTGGTTGCTTCATATTCCCGACAGATGCTGCCAAGAAGCTCTGCCGTTCCCTCCTCCAAACTCTTGAGAAGAGCTTGCATAGGTTCTGTCTTCTTAACCACAGCAAGAAAATCTTCAAAAGCGTCCATGCTCATCAATGCTTAATAGTGACAGTGATATAGAGATCGCCGGGAATTTTTTCTTTTAACCCCATTCCCTTCAATCTTATCTTTGTCCCCTGGCTAACCCCCGGTGGCACCTTGACTATAAGCTTTTTCCTTTCCTTGCCTCTCTTATACCTGATTTCCTTGTTAACTCCGGCAGCAGCTTCGTTCGAGGAAAGGGTAATTTCGTGGTGTAAGTCTCCTCCGCTACTTTGCCAGGGAAGTTCTTTTATACCCAACATCCTCTTAAGAGTGAAATTCATCACCTTGCCGGCAAGTCGCCATAAGAGTGGTGGCTTATATTCTTGGGCAGGAGACGAAGTAAATTGCCCACCTGGTCCCGGCGGGGTAGTGAAAACGAAGGCAAATCCCTTGCCACCAAAGAACATATTATCCACAAATCTGGCATCAAATCTTAAACCAACTTCCTGAAACATCCTGGCCAGGTCTTGAAACAGATAGGGATTGCCAAAGGCATCACGGAATACTTGCTCTTGGTTATAATATTGTCCGCCAGCATATTGAGTCTCATATCCAGTAAAGCCCGCCCGGCTCATCATATCATATTCTCGTCTTCGGCCTTCATCACCCAACACAGCATAGGCTTCATTAATCTCCTTAAATTTTGCCTCGGCTACTTTCTCATTTCCCAAATTCCTGTCCGGGTGATATTTCATAGCAAGATTCCTGAAGGCATGTTTTATTTCTTTCTGGCTAGCCCCTTGAGGTACACCGAGAATAGAGTAATAGTCTTTCATATGCTCTGTATCCTTGTGATATTTTAGCGATTAGAGCTCATTATGGCAACCAAGATGAGAATCCGCAATAAAGCACTACACCAAGCCTAAGCATATCCAACCATTCGCCCCATATCTTTCCCGCCTAATATTATAGTGTTCTGCAAAAATAGCTGCATTATGTCATTGCGAGGAGCGAAGCGACGAAGCAATCTCAAGGTAGGATGGCGTAGATTGCCACGCTTCGCTCGCAATGACAGGGGGGAATTTGTGCAACGATTTATGCGGTTAACTAGCATCGCCTTCTTGACTTCCTTGCCTAAACTCTTCTTTAAGCTCGTAGTAGTTTCTCCGCAAAAGTTCGGCAAGCTTCTCAAAAGAGATAAGTTTCATTTCATATGCTTTGTAAGCAATGTATTTGTACTGACGAGGAAATGTATCAGGCGGATCTTCCTCCTTGTAATACCCCAGCAGGCGGGCAGTTGGTGATGACGGCACTTGTTGGCTTAAAAGATCCCTCCACCTAGAAAGAGATAACCTCCTTAGGGACACCAATCGCCAACCTATTGCTTCAAAACTTACGCCAAAGTACATGGCAAGATGAATGAGAACTTCAGCAGTTAGCGCAAATCTTTGTGGGAAGACCAGTTGACCTAACACCTCATTGACGGCGCGTTCTGGCATTAAGAAAGCAGCAGCAAACACATTAGCAAAACGTTCGCGAGGATTTTTGATTTCAAAAGCGGGGCAAGTATCAATGTGGGCTAACTGATTTCGATGAGCAATACAGTGGGCGTACTCATGCGCTACCGTGAATGTCCGTCTCCGTCTCGGATGGCGTGAATTGATTAGGAAACAAACTCCCAGTTGTTCATCGTATGCAAAGGCACCGGAGAACCTTTCTGGATCCTCTGGTAAATGAAATATCTTGATTCCCCTTTTCCCCTCTAGCAAATCGCAAATGTCCTTTATAGGCTGCCCATTGAGCCCCAAGGAGCCTCGCTCAGCTTCTGCTAACTCCTCAGCATGGTTAAGTGTTGTTAGTCTGGAGGTCGAGTAATCAGACGGGCTTGGCATTTCTGGTGCTCTGACGAGTTTTCTTAAATCTCGATAGCTCCTGCACAGCTCATGAAAATTGATAATGATTTCCTTAGAAATAGAGGCGGTGCCTGCAGCACGCAGTAGAATTGCAAAGGAAGCACTAGTTCCGCTCTCTTCGAGAAAGAAACTTACAGGGCGATGGTATAACTTTGCAAATCTGTATAGCTCTACTGCCAATACGCGGCGTTTACCGTTTTCAATCTGCGAAATGGTAGCCACGCCAATACCCATGCTCTTACTCACTTGCTTTAAGGTAAGGCCCATAGCTGCCCTGGCGTCCTTTAATGCTTGCCCAACCGTAACATCAGACGGGGACACCATAGTGATCGGCATGTTCCCCCCCTTTCAACTAATTTCGGAAATCCAGAAATTTACGCCTTTTAAAATAACTCTATCAGCCAAACCTTCGCAAGTCAATAGATTTATGGCGCACAGATGTGCTGCTGATTTTTGGCTGGCCTTATACGATTCCCCCGGTCGTTCACAAAGCATCCTTCTTGTTATGCCATTTCCTAAATCTGTTGATCATTCTATTTAATCTGAATGCCCTGCCCTGGAATTTCAATACGGCTTTATTCTTTGTCTAAATCTGCCTCAATCGTTGAGGCGAAATCTTGATATTTTCCCTCTCTTAGTCTTTGGAAGAATAAGTCATAGCTTTCGGGAGATATAAATTTGAAATAATACCTCTGCTCTGATTGCAAGCTATTAACTCGCTTGAAATGCTCTTTAGTATGCTTCAGCTTGGCTTTATTCTCGGGAGAAATATCTCTGTCCTGCTTAATTTCTATGACCAAGATATCGTTAGTTACCTTGATGAAGAAGTCAGGGTTAAAGCTCCCCTGTTTAGGGTGCTCACCTTTCCGCCAGGAATACTCGATGCTATAAAAGCCTGTGTCAGGAGACTTTATCCAGGCATCTATAAACTTAGCGTTCTCTTCACTAATTAACCTTTTGATAAAATCCCTTTCTGGCTTATAAGAGGCAAAAACTACATTGACAGGAGTTTTGAAGGTGAAAGCATTTTCTATCCTTTGCAGTGAATATACATGCAAAGTTTCATCCTCTAAAAGCTCCTCTAAGAGTTTCCTATCTTCCTCATCTCCTTCCTTAAGCGAATAATCATCAAAGAATATGCTATGTTCTCTTCTCAGTGCTCCAATACCCAGGCTATCTCTGTTAATATTCTTGGTGCCGATAGCATAAAGATTTTCTGCTTCAACCTTATATCTTAAACTCTTAGCCGTCTTCCTTCCTATTACACCAAACCCCTGGAGGATATTTTGCCTGCTTTGCTCATGAACTAAATCTCCATCTTCACTTATTCTCTGTAATGAATTCTTTATAATCCTTAAAATATTCTCATAGGGATATTTCTTGCTATATGCAGTTCCCTCTTCTAAATCGAATGCTTTGAATTTATTTAGTATGTCCAGAGCTACTTCCTCAGCAGAGTGCATCTTATATTCTATAGGTGTTTTCTTTACCCATTGCTCTTCTGTTATAGCTCGTTCATAGGTAGTTGTCTTCTCTTCCATTACAGCCCGACTGCTGAGTGAAATGAAGCCTTTGCTGAACACATATTCCTTAATTTGCGGAGTTTCGACTAACTCTTCGGACTTTTTATAGTCGATATTGTAAAGCTCAAAGTTGTAGTCTTTGTCTTTGCGTATAGGATAGCTATACATCCTTTTCTCAATCTCGAGGACTTCGTTTACCAATCCTCTGATGCTGCTTGACCAACTGTCATGGTTGAATACTGTGACTGTTGGCTGCTCTCCCTTGTATTCCGGGGGAATTCGTAAGCCACGACCTAGTACCTGAGCAATTAAGAGCTTTGAGTTAAACGCTCGCTCCTCATGGGGGACAATCTGACAAACATTTTGCACATCCCAGCCCTCAGATAGCATACTGACTGATGTAATCCATTCAATAAGACTGTTTTTGTCATCAACATCTTTTAGCTTTGGCATGTTGTTTTTATGCTCATTAGCTG
>MNYE01000117.1 GCA_001873005.1 Dehalococcoidia bacterium CG2_30_46_9 | reverse complement strand
TGGATACCGGTGAGCATAATCACCGATAGAATCAGCTTCATATATTACTTTTACCCTACCATTGGAGCTTTATGCATAGGTCATGGGCTAGGATTGTCGCAGTTATTGGATGTGTGGGAAAGCAAAAGGCAAGGTAAGCTCAGATGGGTAGCCATGCTGGCAGTACCAGGCTACCTGCTGTGTCATGTAGTTGTTTTTGCCATCCTCTCACCAGTGTTTGCTCGGTGGATACCTCTGTTCCACATTAATTACCCGGCGTGAATATTATTCCGCTATTAGCAGGATTTTTGCGCTATTGTGATGAAGAATGGAACATTGCACAAGTGCCTGAGAACTTCTTGCATCGGCGATGGGCGATGAGGCATATCAGTCATAAATTATACTTTCTCATTTTAGGGGCTGTCTTAATCTTGGCTGCCCTTATTAGATTCTGGGCTGCTCCCCTTTCTGCCGGACCTGATGTCGCCCAATTTTGGGCCTTTGCCAAGGTATTCCAGCTCTACGGTCTTGACTTTTATCGGTATGCTGATGGCACCCTGGATATCTTCCCTTTCAAAGGCTGGGCTTTTGTCTATCCCCCAGTGTGGCTCCTTAGCTTAAGACTGTCTCTGCTGGCGGCACCGGCAAGTTGGGCTGCAAGTATGATGGTGGACACTAGCTGGCGACTAGCGATGAAAGTTCCCATTATAGCAGCCGACCTGGCCATAGGGAGCCTGATATTTTGGGCTGTGCCTGGTTCAAAATTTCGCAAACTGGTATTTGCTAGCCTGTGGCTTTTTCATCCTACCGCCTGGTATGAGTCCGGCGTCTTTGGGCAGTTTGATGCTATAGCCGCTGCCTTTCTCCTGGCCTCAGTGGTTATGTTCGAGCGGAAAAGGGACAGGCTGGCGTTTTTGCTGGCCGGCTTAGCACTGATGACCAAGCAGCATACATTCTTGCCAATAGCGCTGATGGTAGCGATAAGCGCACAGCACATTAGCAAGCGCAGACTCCTGAGCAATTGCTCCATACTTCTGGCTATCGTGGTATTCATATCCATTCCTTTTTTACTCACGGGAAATTTCCGCTCTTATGCTCACTCGCTTTTCCTGCCAGGGCAGAGCCCGGGTTATCAATACCCGCTGTGTTATGCCTTCAGTGGCAGTGGTGCTCTTCTTACTTACCTGCATAATGTCTTTGGCTGGGAGACGAGCGGCTTTTTACAACTCAATATACCCATACTGGCTGTGGCGACACTTGTTGCCATTGTATTAAGCCGTATCAAGTCAATAACCCCGATACAAGGAGCACTCGCTGGTTTCCTTATCTTTGTAGGCCTCTCTTACCAGGTTAACTACCAGTATCTAGTAGTCTATATCCCTGTAGCAATTCTGGCGGCTTCTAAATGCACTTACAGGCGCGAAAGAGTCATTACTATGGCACTGGCTCTATTCCCCGCCTTGTGGCTGTGGCTTTTCAATATTTCCTTCTGGTTCAATTATTTCTCGCCCGCCAATCCCTGGGTCATGCCCATATTAGCCCGTATAGGCTTAGTGAGTTATATGCCGGATTATATCTATGTATCCTTTGCTTTGATACTCATGTCTCTTTCCCTGGCCTACGTAGTATTTACTTTGCTATTTAGAACTCAACGGTTTATAGTCTTGGATTAACAAGGAATTTAACAAGAGCGAGAGCCTGCTGAAGCACGCCTATTGCGTTGAGGGAGTGATGCGCTACATAGCACGGAAGATAGGCGAGAATGAAGAGAAGTGGGGCATCGTTGGACTCATGCATGACCTGGATTATGAACGTTTCCCGGAGCAACATCTTATCACAGCGGTAGCGATAATCCGGCCATCGAAGAGCGTGGCAGACCTGGAGGCAAAGTCGGTGATGAAGAAATGGAAGGATAAATCATTTGCTGCTGGTGTGAACCGCTCAGTGATTGAAAAGGGAGCGGCGATATTTGGGGTGGAGTTAAGAGAGCTAGTCACTGACACCATCATGGGGATGCGCGAAGTGGCTGACAAAATAGGGCTGTAGGCAAGTTAAGCAAAGTGTCAAGCAAGCCTCAAGAATTAAAAGGATTGGATAGAATTCTGAAGCCATTCTTGGAGCGGGAGACGGGACTCGAACCCGCGACAACCTGCTTGGAAGGCAGGCACTCTACCGCTGAGTTACTCCCGCAAGAGCTTACCTTCCCTTAAACTCCGGCTTCCTTTTCTCTGTAAATGCTTTTCTTCCCTCAGCTAGATCTTCAGAAGCAAATAGCGGTGCTTCCAAGTCAGCTTCTATCTTCAACCCCTCTTCCAGGCTGACACTCGTTCCTCTCAACATAGCTTGCTTGGCTGCTTTCACCGCTAGCGGTGCCACTTTCAAGATATCTCTGGCTATTGCTTCTGCTGTGGGCATGAGTTCGGCAGGTGGCACAACTCTATTGACCAAACCTATACGATAGGCATCCTGGGCACTTATCGGCTTACCCGTAAATAGCATTTCGGCTGCTGTTGCCCAAGGAACACATCGGGGCAGTCTTTGGGTTCCGCCCCAGCCAGGTATTAGTCCCAGCGTTACTTCAGGAACCCCGAATCTAGCATTTTCTGAAGCCACTCTGATGTCGCAAGCTAGAGCTAGTTCTAGCCCTCCACCCAGTGCTAGCCCGTTAACTGCGGCTATAAGGGGTTTGTATAGTTCAAGTCCTCGCATAATCGTGGGTACCTTTTGCCAGTATAGAGCGTGTTCCGCCATATAGGGAATAATCGTTTTGATGTCTGCCCCAGCACAAAATGCCTTTTCACCGGCGCCAGTGACTATGCCGGCTCCCAGATTATCATCATCACGAAAATCTATTAGAGCATTGCTTAATTCTTGAAAAGTCTCCGGATCAAAGGCATTCATTGCCTGGGGACGATTGATGGTAATATAGGCTATTTTCCCCTTCTTTTCGTAGAGTAAAGCCATTTAAGACCTCCTTTTGCTGAGGATGAACCTCAACACTATGTTTTTGATACTTTGCGTATTAGATTATAACCTTTGTTAATGTGTTAAGCAAGTTGCCTAGAACATTATGGTCGGGGTGAGTGGATTTGAACCACCGACCTCATGGTCCCAAACCATGCGCGCTAGCCGCTGCGCCACACCCCGTAAAACGAAATACCACCCTGAACTTAATTCAGGGCTAATATCTATCCTGAATCCCCTGAAACAAGTTCAGGGTCAGGACTAAAGTATAGGTCACCTATAACTCAAGCTGCCGAAGCTGCTACCTTTGCTCTGAGTTTGGCATATTTCCTGTCAGTTTTTCCTTGAATCTTTTTGATTTCTTCATCCGACAAATGTCGAAATCGCCCTTGTAGCTTCAGGTACTCTTCAACTGGTTTAAGTTTAGGGCGGGCAATGCTTAACTTGTACTGTCCGTCATCTACTTCATAAAGGGGGAAAATACCTGTCTCCACGGCAAGACGGCCAACCTCGATAGTCAAATTTGAGGGATACCGCCACCCTGTAGGACAGCAAGATAAGATATGTATATAAGCTGGGCCTTTGATTCCTGCTCCTTTTTTAACCTTATTCATCAAATCAAAGGGATAGCTATGGCAGGCTGTAGCCGCATAAGGTATATCATGAGCCACGGCGATAGCTACCATATTCTTTTTCTCGGTAATTTGTCCGATACTAAATTTACCCGCTGGAGCGGTAGTAGTTGAGGCTCCATAAGGTGTGGCACTTGACCTTTGAATTCCTGTATTCATATAGGCTTCATTATCAAAACAAAGATACAAAAAGTTGTGCCTCCTCTCAAATGCTCCCGATAGAGCTTGAATCCCTATATCACTTGTTCCCCCATCTCCAGCTATAGCGATGCATTTAATATCCCTTTGTGGTATCTTGCCTTTTTTCATCAAGATGTTTAAACCTGCTTCTACTCCTGAGATTTCGGCAGCAGTGTTTTCAAAAAGGGTATGCATCCAAGGAAGGCGCCAAGAGGTATAGGGGAGTGGCGAGGTGCAAATCTCTATACAGCCAGTAGCATTCGCAATTATTACATTCTCTCCCAGGGCTTTCAATGCCAGCCTTAAGGCTAAAGCCTCTCCGCAGCCAGCACAAAAATTATGCCCCGGAGCGAGTGATTCCCTGGTAGTTACTAGATTTTTACCAAATTTTATAGTTTTTCCCTCCATTTTTTTACCCCCTTATGCCTATCATTTTGCCCCTTACGCCCACTGTCTCGAGCATCTTTTCCGAGCCCTGTTTTGCAATTTCCCTGCTCCTGTCAATAACATACTCAAAATCATTCTCTGATATGTCTCTTCCACCCAAGCCACCTATGATATTGACCACTTTTGGCTTTGGCACCTCATTATATAAAGCTGATCTAACTTCAGAAAAGACCGGGCCTCCCATTCCAGAAGAAATACACCTATCGAGGACGATGAGAGTTTCTGCACCTTTCACTATTTGGCGAAATTCCTCAAACGGGAAAGGCCTCCATAGGCGCAGGCTTATAAGTCCTATAGCCTCGCCTTTATCTCTCCTTTCATCTATTACAATCTTTGCTGTCTCAGTTGAACTCCCCATAGTTAAAAGCAGCGTTTTGGCACCCGCGGTTCTATATTGTTCGACGGGAAAATAATGACGGCCGAAAATATTTCCAAATTCGTTCCATCCCTGGAGTATTATCTCTTTAGATTTTCGGAATGCTACCTCTTGAGCTATTTTTGCCTCTGAATATATCTCAGGTGGCCCAAAAGCTCCATGGGTCATTGGCTTATCAGGGTTTAAAGCAAATAGGTATTGGAATTTGGGGAGAAATCTATCCACCTCACTCTGCTCTGGCAAAATCACTGGTTCTGTTACATGTGATAGAGTGAACCCATCGAGATGAACCATAACGGGGAATAAAACTTTAGGATCCTCGCCGACACGGAAAGCCCACAGGGTCAAGTCGAATGCCTCCTGATTATTCTGGCAAAATACCTGAATCCAGCCAGTATCTCTGACAGCCATAGCATCGGAGTGATCCCCCCAAACACTTAATGGTGCCGAAAGAGCTCTATTACATACTGCCATAACAATAGGGTATCTCATAGAAGAAGCAACATAAACGACCTCATGCATGAGTTCTAATCCTTGGCCTGCAGTAGCGGTGAAGGTTCTGGCACCTACGGCGGCAGCTCCAAGGCAAGCACTCATAGCCGAATGCTCTGACTCCACGGGAATATAGGCGGCATCTAGCTCACCATCGGCCACCATTTCGGCAAGCCGTTCAGGAATATGCGTCTGAGGTGTTATGGGATAGGCAGCAGTGACATCAACATCAGCCATTCTAGCTGCTTCAGCAACGGCAAACGAAGCCTCTAGCGCTACCCTTTTGCTCATTTCTCTTCCTCCTCTGATATTGTTATAGCCTCTCTGGGACATGCTTTGGCGCAAATACCACACCCTTTACAGTAATAAAGGTCAGGCTCATAATATCCATTCTCAAGGGGTCTTATAGCTACATCAGGGCAATAGAGCCAGCATAACCCACATTTGTTACATTTCTCCTTGTCTATTATGGGCCTTTCGGTTCTCCAATCGCCTGTCCTACGAAAGCTAGCACTGCCGGCTTCTTTGACTATATTGCCGACTTCCATATCTATCCAGGTTAACTGCTTGACCATTTTCTTACTCCTTTAATGTAGTTTCGTGATAAGCCCTTTTCATAGCTTCAATATTTGCTTCAGCACGTTTACCAAAGCGCTCCTTTAATTGCTCTACCAGGAAGTCCATTTTCACAACTTCGCTAACTCTCAGGAAAGCGCCAATCATAGCAGTATTAGTAATAGCCAATCCTATAGCTTCCTTAGCAATTTTGGTGGCATTAACGGCAGCTACAGGCCATTTGAAATCAAATTCGGACTTCAACTCGGCAGGCGTTTTCCTGGAATTAATCACAATTTTCCCTTCTTCCTTAAGCCCTAAAGTTACATCGACGGCATGAAGCAACCCTGGGTCAAGAACCACTACTATATCAGGTGCGTAGATATTGGTTCTCAGCCTGATAAATTCGTTGTTTATCCTCAAGAAGGCAAGAACTGGCGCTCCTCTCCTTTCCGGTCCGAAACTGGGAAATGACTGGGCGTACTTTCCTTCACCTATAGCCGCGCGAGCAACTAACTCTGCCGAGGTAACCGCCCCTAACCCTCCTCTACCATGCCAACGGACTTCAAGCATTCCTTCGCCTCCTATATTATCATGTTTTCTCTTTTGCGCCCCTGAAGGGACTTGAACCCTTGCACCTGGCTCCGGAGGCCAGTGCTCTATCCACTGAGCTACAGGGGCCCAAGTTGATTTGAGATGGTAGCACAGAATAAGGTATTGTTCAATATCTACCTTGTATTTTGTTTTAACAACCGCTATGATTTAAAAGAAAGGGGCTCGTAGCTCAGTGGCAGAGCGGCCGGCTCATAACCGGTTGGTCGTAGGTTCGAATCCTGCCGAGCCCACAAATTTGAAAGGCAAGATTTTCATGCTTCGCTCGCAATGACACGCAGAGAGTTTGACTGCAAGAGATTTGAGTTTAATTTGATGATATTGCTCTGGCCACTAGAAGATTAAAGGTAAGAAAAAATTTTGGAGGTAAACTAATGGATTGGAGAGAAGAATATGAAAGAAAAACAGTCTCCTCGGATGAAGCAGTCAAGGTAATTAAGTCAGGTGATCATGTTTCTTTTGCCTATGGGTTAGAACCATTGGATTTAGCCATGGCGCTGGTAGCCAGGTCTGTGGAGCTCAAGGACATAAGACTTCTCGTTCCCGCCCCGGGAAGAGATTTTCCCTGGTATGAACCCGGATGGGATGATACTTTCCAGGTAAGTGTAGGATACATCTTGCCTGTCGCTAGAAACATGATAGCGGAGCGACGAGGTGATTACCTCATTAGTGGACTTCTGTGGGCTGAAGACCCCGGTGTAAGGGAACCCGTAGATGTTTTGCTTATCCAGCTTTCACCTCCTGATGAGCATGGTTACTGTGGCTTCGGTGCTTCACTTTGGGATAAAAAAAGGGCAGTGCGAGCAGCCAGGATTGTTCTTGCTGAAGTAAATGAAAACTTGATCAGAACCTACGGTGATAACTTCATCCATGTTGCTGAGATAGATTATTTTGTGAAGCATACTCCTACAGGGAGACTCCCTGGAACTACAGACATATTGGGGAGGAAAACAGCGGGACCTGGGGAGGTGGAGAAAGGTATTGCTCAATATACCGGCAGCTTAATCAAGGATGGAGATACTCTTGAAGTAGGAGTAGGAGGTACGGCGGAATGGATTCTCCAATTAGGTGTTTTGGAGAACAAGAATGACCTGGGCTGGCATTCTGAGAATTGTCCCCGAGGAACTGCTACATTAATAATGAAGGGTGTTATTACAGGGAAGAAAAAGACACTCAATCCGAATAAAGCGCTTGCTACTGCTTGTGGAGGGGGGACCAGAGAGGAGATGGACTTTTTCAATATGAACCCTGTGCTCGAGCTATATGGATCAGATTATATACTTGATCCGAAAATTATTGCTGCTCATGATAACATGGTGGCTGTTAATAGTGCACTTGCCGTAGATTTGAGCGGGCAAATTGCTGCCGAATCTTTAGGGCCAACGATGGTTAGTGGCACGGGTGGACAGCTTGCTTTTGCCATAGGCGCTAACTTATCCCGGGGTGGACATAATATCGTTGCTCTTCCATCCACAGCAAGGAATGGCAACGCATCTCGTATTGTGCCTCACTTTGAACCCGGCACAATAATTACCGTGCCCCGAACGTTGGCTGACATTGTCGTTACTGAACATGGTATTGCTAGGCTGAAAGGGAAAACACAACGACAAAGAGCAGAAGAACTTATTGCTATTGCCCATCCTGACTTCCGCACTGAACTGAGAAAACAAGCAGCAAAGCTATTTTGGCCTTAATAATCTTCCTTTGCCAGACAAGGAAACGTACTAAGCTATGCTTAAAGATTATCAGTTGTTTGAGTCCGACATTACTATAAGCGAAGACGAGGTTCTTCGTTATCTTGGCTATCGTGCTAAGGTCAAGACCATGAAGTAGAATTCAATGTTGGTGGCGACGCCACAGAATGGCAAGGTCTGCAGCTTTTGGCAACAGTTATCTGCACCATTGGCAGCATTCTTGAGGAGCAGGTAGATAGGCTTTTTGCCCAAGGTGATCCTCTGAGGGCACTGATATTAGATGCTGCAGGCTCAACGGCAGTAGAAGCAGTAGCCGATGAAGTTAACTTCCTTATCTGCCAGTAATATTTCCTTCGCCTTACCTTATCGCAGTTTGTTGAATCGGAGCTTAGTTACATTGGCCATATACCAAGGATTGGATGCGGCTATCCTCGATCCCTGTGACCTTGCCCTTAATGCTACTATTATTGCCACCGAGGCATTGCTAGGTAAAGATGAATATTGCCTCAAATATCTTGAGGCTTATCGGCAAGGAAAGCTCGAGCTGCCTCAAAAATAAACCCCTTTGCCCGTACCACGGAACTCCTTGTCAGGTAGCCTCTTCTGTACAGGCCAGGTTCCTTTTTCCTTCGAAGGCAGAATTACGGTTGCGTATCCAGGTATAGTGTCCTCCCCTCTCTGATTCGTGCCATGAGTTTCGATGTCAACACAACATTCGCCAACTTCGTCAACATATTTCTTGGTAACCTTCCCGCCAAACCATACCACATCTGAATGGTACACGAACTGACGATATTGAGCATCACATCTTTTCAGCCAACCTTCATCCCCCATCCAGTTAGTAAGGAGATTTACGAGCCAGCAGTGTCTCTGAACCCCTACGTCGTAGGCATAGAGAGCACCAACGCCACGAGCTGCAGCTACAGAATAATGCACACTATAAACTGGTTCCCAGGCATGAATTACTGGATCACGGAATGCCCATGCCGGATGCTTCTTATATAACCTCAGTTGCACACCATGAGCTGCCAATTGCACCGGGGCAGCTCCAACGCAGTAGGCAATCATGTCCGTCATGCCAAAGGGACCTTTAACCACTGGTGTCAACTCATTACCAACCTGGACATCCTCCCAATATCTTACCTTTGACCCTCTTATCTCCTCAGCTAGCACATCTCTATCAACTTTCTCCAGTTCTTTCTCAGTCCAGGGATGAGGTATTTTGATATAGTCATACTTGCCCTCACCTTTTTCCGACTTTCCCTTTGCTGTTTGTCTCTCGTATCTCACCAGCATACAATGTCCCCGGCTCACCAATTCATCCCGCTGGTTCCAGTATTCAAACCTTTGATATTCGAAAGCTGTCCTCCCAGCAAACCTGCTAGTCTTAACATCATAGCCAACAAAATAGGACTTTGGCGTGATCTTATCATTAACCCATACCGGTTTAAGAAATTCCCAATCGGATGCTGAGTGGTCGGCGTGTATTCCCGGCAGGCCTTGTAATACCCAATGGGGAAAAACACTTGCTACCCACGATGGAGAAGCTATAAGCGCTTCATACCTAGTTTTTTGAGCATACCCATGGTCCCAATACAGGGGATTGGCATCGCCTATCCCAT
>MNYE01000048.1 GCA_001873005.1 Dehalococcoidia bacterium CG2_30_46_9 | reverse complement strand
CCTTAAGAGCTAAAGTGGCGCCTTTGTCTATCATTATTCTCCCTTTGGAAGCTAGTCCGCTGAGCATCCACCTCTTCTTGCTTTCTATATTATTCACCTGGGCCGGGAAAAAAGTGCCCGGGTTCTCACCCCGTTCAATCCGAAGTAAGATATCTGGCTCACGCCCATTAACAATGATTACATTTGTTCCTGAAGAGGTAGCCAATTTAGCCGCCTCGATCTTGGTTATCATACCCCCTGTCCCCTGGCGATTGGTGCTTTCCTGGGCTAATTGCTCAACCGCAGCCTCTATTTTATCCACTCTGGGTATGAGTTTAGCCGCGGGGTCGTGGCGGGGGTCAGCAGTATATAATCCAGCCACATCAGTAAGCAGCACCAGTAAGTCAGCATCAATAAGGTTGGCCACCATAGCAGAAAGATTGTCGTTATCCCCGAACTTCATCTCCTGGATTTCATCAATAGCGATGACGTCGTTTTCATTGACGATACAGATGACGCCAAGCTCAATAAGAGCCAGCAGGGTATTACGAGCGTTAAGGTAACCGGCGCGGTCAGACATATCTGCTTTGGTGAGCAATGCCTGTGCTATGGTTATATTATGCTGGCTAAATAGTTCCTCATAGGCGTGCATAAGACGGCTTTGGCCTACCGAAGCTAGAACCTGTTTAAAAGGTGTATTCTTCTTTTCTGGAACTACCCTGAGTTTCTGCCTGCCGGCGGCAATTGCTCCTGAGGAAACTATCATTATCTCTTTTCCTTGATGGTAAAGTTGGGTTACCTGCTTTACCAGGTTAGCCATAATTTGTAAATCAAGGTGGTCAGTTCCTGAAGTAAGGAGACTGGTACCAAATTTAGCCACTATGCGACGATAAGACATTAGCATAAATCTATCAGTTTTCGCCTATACTGGCAACGTATGCTACAATGGTAGTTGCCCAATTTATTGGGCAATTGTGCCTGATGAATCAGGCAACTACAATTTCGATCTCGCGTTTAGTTAGTTGCTGAGGGCTAACTTGTGAATCTCTCTTTTTTGCTTCCTTTGCTTAGAGAAACCACCGCTTATAAGCAAGTGGTGGAGCAATTGCTTGCCCTGAAACAAGTTCAGGGTAAAAATGGGCATAAGGCAGTTATATTTGAGGCTGCCAAGCCTTATTTCATAGCCGCTCTTTATGATGAACTCAGGCTACCTCTGATGGTGATAACTGCCCAACCAGGAAAAGCTCGAAAACTCTATGAGCAACTTGAGATTTGGTGTCCCTCCTCAGCCGATTTGCAGCGTTTTCCCGAGCTTGAGTTGGAGGGGGCGAGGGACGTGTGGAAAAGGCTTCAGGTATTAGCCACTTTAGACCCTGAATTAAGTTCAGGGGATGCTAGACCCCTCTTTCGTCCCGAAAATTCGCTGAACTCATCAGGTCCCCCTTTAATAGTGACTTCAGCCCTGGCAATAATAACTAAAACTATTTCCCCAAAGGATTTTACCTCCGCTTGCCAGATTTTAAGGCAAGGCATGGTTGTGGAGCCACTGAATCTGTTACGTAGATGGCAGCTTATGGGCTATGAAACTGAAGACATCGTTGAATTACCTGGGACAATGAGCAAAAGAGGGGGTATTATTGATGTTTTTTCTCCCTGTAGCCAATTACCGGCACGAATTGAGTTCTTCGGCAATGAGATAGAGAGCATAAGGCTTTTTAACCCGGAAACTCAGTGCTCCACCAAGCCCATAAATTTGATTGCTATCGTTCCAGCCAAGGAAGTTGGTCCTGAACTTGATTCAGGATTCGAAAATAATGGCAGCCCTGAATTAAGTTCAGGGCTCGATTATCTGTGTGGCAACGCTATTCTTATTCTTGATAGTCCAGGAGAAATTAAGGCTGCCATTGAGAAATTACACTGTGAAGCCCAGGTTCTCCCTTCAAGAGCTTGCCCTGAACTTGTTTCAGGGGAGAGGAGGTTATTTAGCTGGGAAGAGCTGGAGCTGAAAATAAATGCTAGGCGATATCTGAGTTTAGAACCCTGGGGTATCACAGGAAATGGGGGGCAACCCCTACCCTTTAGCCCGCCCCAAGGATATGGAGGAAAATTAGAAAAATTCCTTGACTCTGCTAAACAAATGATAGAGGAAAAACAGCGTGTGCTCGTAGTTAGCCATCAGGCGAATCGTCTTGCCGAACTGTTCCAGGAACGAGGTATTGAAGTTTCTCTTACTTCAGAGCTAAAAGAAATACCTCCGCCTGCCTCTATCGCTCTGCTGCAAAGCTCGCCAGGGCAAGTTTCGGGCTCTGTCCCTGCCGAAGGCTGGAAGATGGGTAACCTACATTTGATTACCGATGCCGAATTGTTTGGCTTTGTGAAGCAGGCACGTCCAAGCCGAAGCATGCCAGTACGTCATCGCTGGCTTACCCCACAGCTAGCATCGGGAGACTATGTTGTTCACATTGACCACGGGATTGGCAGGTTCAGGGGATTAATCCGGATGAAAACTTTTGGGATTGAACGGGAATATTTTGTTTTAGAATATGCTGGCAATGATAGGCTCTATGTGCCCACCGACCAGATAACACGAATCAGTTCTTATATTGGTGCTGGCGACAGAGCACCATCACTAAGCCGACTGGGAACTCAGGAATGGGAAAGAGTTAAGAAGAGAGTTAAAGAATCAGTAGCCGATATTGCTCAGGGGATGCTCGAGCTTTATGCTTCCCGGGAAGTGAATCCGGGCTTTGCTTTCTCAAGCGACACATTATGGCAACAAGAATTGGAGGCATCGTTTCCCTATGTAGAAACACTTGACCAGCTTGAGGCAATCAGTGCTGTTAAGGATGATATGGAGAAACCTAAGTCAATGGATCGTCTTATCTGTGGGGATGTAGGCTACGGCAAAACGGAGGTAGCCTTACGGGCTGCCTTCAAGGCGGTTATGAATAACAAACAGGTAGCGATATTGGTCCCTACTACTGTGCTGGCTCAGCAACACTTTAACACCTTCAAGGAAAGACTGCAGGCTTTCCCGATAAGAGTGGAAATGTTAAGCCGTTTTTGCTCCCGAGAGAAAGAACGAGAGGTTCTGGAGGGCTTGTCTAATGGCACTGTAGACATATGTATTGGCACCCATCGTCTATTGCAGAAAGACATCGCATTTAGAGACCTAGGCTTAGTGATAATTGACGAGGAGCAAAGATTTGGAGTGGTGCAGAAGGAAAAACTGAAGCAAATAAGAAAAGAGGCTGATGCTCTTACTTTGAGTGCCACACCCATTCCACGTACCCTCCATATGTCTTTGACCGGGATTAGAGATATGAGCATCATAGAAACGCCACCTGAGGAGCGCCTGGCTATTAAGACCTATGTTGGTCCTTATGATGAACAACTGGTAAGGCAAGCGATATTACAGGAACTGGAAAGGAATGGCCAGGTATTCTTCGTTCACAATCGAATTGAAAGCATAGCTTTAGTTGCCAACAAGATACAATCCCTGGTGCCAGAGGCACGGATAGCCATAGCTCACGGGCGGATGCCGGAAGAAGAACTGGAAATGGTGATGCTGGAATTTGTTACTGGCAAGCACGATGTTTTACTCACTACCACTATCATTGAGTCAGGTTTGGATATGCCCAATGTCAATACTCTAATCATTGACCAGGCAGATAAATTTGGTTTAGCTCAGCTTTATCAGTTGAGAGGCAGAGTAGGGCGTGGCAGCAATCAAGCATACGCCTATTTCTTTTTTGATAAAGATAAGCCACTAACATCTCAGGCTGTCAGCCGGCTCAGGACTATTTTCGAAGCTACTGAACTAGGCGCCGGATTTGGCATTGCTGTGAAGGATCTGGAGATTCGAGGGGCGGGAAATTTATTAGGCGTTGAGCAGAGTGGGTATATAGCCGCTGTAGGTTTTGACCTTTATTGCCAGCTATTGGCTGAGGCAGTGGAGGAACTGAAAACAAAGCGAGCCGCCCTCACCCAAACCCTCTCCCTTGAAGGGAGAGGGTTAAAAGGGTGTCCCTCCCTACACCACCCCTTATCTGGCGAGGGACGTGAGGGTGAAGCGAAGCAATCTCCCGATATATCTCTACCATTAGCCGCGTTCATACCAGAAGAATATGTCCCCAGTCTAGGCACCCGTTTGGGTCTTTACCATAGGCTGGCAAGAATTGAGTGTGTTGAGGAAATAGAAGAGATAGCTCGAGAACTAAAAGATAGGTTTGGCAAGTTACCTGAGCCGCTTAGAAACCTTCTCTATATAGTGGAGATAAAGATTCTTGCCACCGCCAAAGGAATACAATCAATTTATTTCCATGGACAAGAAGTCATATTAGATTTAGCTCCGGGGAGAAGTACGCCTACTTTAATCTCCCGTCCCTCGCCAGATAAGGGAGGAAGTGGGGAGGGCCACCCTTATAAGATTGGCACCAAGCAGATTAGATTAGACACCAGTCGCCTACGGGCTAAATGGCAAGAAGAATTGCGCAGACTACTCGCTTGTCATTGCGATGAGCCGAAGCCCTGAGCTGAAGTTGCGAGCCGAAGGCGTAGCAATCCCGTAGTTAAGACAAAGCCATCAGGGCTTCCTTTTGGATTTTGAATAGTTTATCTATTCCTTGCTGGGCTAACAGAAGGAGTGAATCAGCAGCTTCTTTTGAGAAAGGCTTACCTTCAGCGGTTCCTTGAATTTCAACAAACTCATTCCTGTCGGTCATAACTACGTTGAAATCAACTTCAGCCCGGTAATCCTCTTCATAGCAGAGGTCGAGAAGCATACTGCCATCTACAATACCAGCGCTGATGGCAGCTACCATTCTGTTGAGGGGCATAAATGGCAGGATGCCTTGCTTCCTTAGATTGTGGAAAGCCTGATATAAGGCAACGTAACCACTGGTGATAGCTGCTGTTCTTGTACCACCGTCAGCCTGGAGCACATCACAATCCACAGTGAAGGTCATCTCTCCGAGAGTGGACAAATTAACCGCTGCCCTTAAGCTGCGTCCAATAAGCCGTTGAATTTCCTCGTTTCTTCCGCCTACTTTATCTCGCGGTGTGCGGGTGAGTGTGGAGCGGGGCAACATAGCATATTCAGCAGTAACCCACCCCTGTCCACTGCCTTTAAGAAAGTTAGGCACCCTTTCCTCCATGCTCACAGAGCACAGAACCCTTGTTTTGCCTTGTTCGATTAAGGCGGAGCCTTCAGCGAAGCTCTGATAACCCAGCATTATGCGCACTGGGCGAAGCTCATTGTTAACTCGATTGTCTATCCTTGCCATTGTAGACATTTTTTGCTGATATTGATATAATAAACAAAATACCTTAAGATGTAAAATCATCCTGAATTAAGTTCAGGACTAAGGGAGTGTGGAAATGAACAAGTCTAAATTAGCTTGCCTCATAGCTTGTCTGGCTCTATGTCTAACAATATTTAGCGTACTAATGAGCCAAGTAGCCATGGCTCAAGGGGAGGGGGAAAGTCCTCCGCCTGAAGAGAAAATCGAGCTTGGCACTAAATATCCAGTGTTATCGGGTCCGTCCGATACCACTTTTCAATTTGAAGTTGAATTGACCTATACGGGTGGGGACGAGAAAAGGGACTTTGACCTCAGGGTTAGAGGACCGTCTGGCTGGGCAACTCTTATCCAGCAATCCACCTATGAGACGAAACAAATATCATCTATTAGACTTGACCCGTTAGGATATACTGCTGAGACTGTTCTAGTAGTTGCTCAGGCCCCATACTGGCTCTACCCGCAGCCAGGAGACTACACCATAACATTTGAAGCTGTTGAAGCCAAAACAGGGTTACCTAAGAATAGCTTAGAGCTTACTGCCAAAATCACCGCCAGATATGGTTTCTCTGCTGCGACGAAGTCAGGACAGCTCAACACCAAAGCTACGGCTGGCAAGGAAAGCTATTTGCCTATTGTTATCACCAATAGTGGGACTGCTACCTTAGACAAGATTACCTTCTCTTCAACCAAGCCGGAGGGATGGAGCATAACCTTTAAGCCAGAGAAGATAGAGGCACTGGCTCCGGGAGCAGAACAAGAAGTTGAAGTTGCCGTAAAGCCACCGTCCAATACTATAGCTGGTGATTACATGACCACTCTGAGCTTTGCCAGTGAACCAAAATCTTCAAGCGAACTGCCAAAACTAGATATCAGAGTAACGGTGACTACGCCAGTTAAGTGGGGCTGGATAGGTGTAGGCATCATTGTCGCTGTGATAGCTGGACTGGTAGTAACTTTCACTCGATTAGGCAGAAGGTAATAGATGGCAGAAATTGTTGTCGAGACCACCAATTTAACCAAGAAGTATGATGGTTTTACCGCTGTTGACGGGCTGAATCTGCATATAGAGGAAGGTGAGATTTTTGGCTTCCTCGGTCCCAATGGCGCGGGCAAAACAACAACCCTACTGATGCTACTTGGCTTAACAGAACCTACCTCAGGGACAGCACAGGTTTGTGGGCACAATCCAACTAGAGAACCCCTGAAGGTAAAACGCCTCGTCGGTTATCTGCCGGAGAAGGTTGGCTTTTATGAAGACTTAACCGCAAGGCAAAATTTGAGGTACACTGCTGAGCTAAACCATTTGCCCGGGAGAGAAGCAGAGGAAAAAATTACTGATCTCCTGACTACAGTGGGATTGTCCAAGGTAGCTAACCAGGAAGTGAGGAAGCTGTCCCGAGGGATGAAGCAGCGTCTGGGCATAGCTGATATATTAGTAAAAGAGCCCAAGTTAGCTTTTTTTGATGAACCTACCTCGGGCATAGACCCGGAAGGGATTGGTGACATCCTCAATATCATAGCAAAAATGGCTAAGAGGGGAATAACGGTTATTTTTTGCTCTCATCAGTTGCCTCAGGTGCAAAAAATATGCACTCGGGTGGGGATATTAGCCAAAGGGCGTTTCGTGGCCGAGGGTCCCCTAGACCGCCTGGGAAGACAAACCTTAGGTGGCGGGCGCTACCGAATCGAAATTCAAGTGAGCCAGCCAACTGCTAAGCTTATTGAATTTATAAAGGGTATTAAAGGCGTGATAGATGTGACGGTCTCCCCGGAGTCATTACTTGTTACCTGTGATACCGACTTAAGGTCACAGATAGCCAGAACAATTGTTGATGCGGGTGGCTCTCTACTGGGAATGAAAATCGAGGAATACAGCCTGGAGAAAATCTACAAGAAGTATTTCCGTGAGGATTAAATATGTATGCTGTTTTTCGTAAGGAATTAGCTGACCACTTTAACAGCCGAAGATTTATGATTCTCTTTCTTTTGGCCTTGCTGGCGGCGGTATTTGCTATTTATGTCGCTATCCAGAATATAAGGAGTGTAGTAACTGCCGACACCGAATTTATCTTCCTCAAAATCTTCACCACCTCTGGAGAAACACTGCCCTCTTTCCTTTTCTTTATTTCTCTTTTTATTGCGATTATAGGTATAGCTCTCGGTTTTGATGCCATAAGCAGTGAGCGAGTTAGTGGCAATTTAAGCCGACTTCTCTCACAGCCAATCTACCGAGATGCCGTGATCAATGGCAAGTTTCTCGCTGGACTGACGGTCTTAGGCATTATCGTAGCAAGTCTGGTTGCCATTGTTAGTGGATTAGGTCTCCGTACTATCGGTGTGCCGCCGAACTCGGAGGAGGTTCTGAGGCTGATAGTCTTCGTCTTGATAAGCATAATCTATGGGGCTTTCTGGATGGCTTTGTCCGTTCTTTTCTCCGTTTTCTTTAACCGTGCAGCTACCTCTATGCTTGCCTCAATAGGTCTCTGGATTTTCTTTGCTTTCTTTATGTCCATGATTGCCGGCGCTATTGCCAATGCTCGAGTGCCAATTGACACAAACTCTAGTTTGGAGATGATAACTCAGAACGTTCAGATTGCCGGAGCAATTGGGCGTATTTCTCCAGCCACCCTCTATGGAGAAGCTACTGCTGCTCTGCTCGTTCCTGAATTGGGCAGTCTCAACCCAGCAATGATGCTGATAAGCACCTACATTGCCGGAAGGATGTTAACTCCTCTTCCCTTCAGCCAGAGTCTTTTGCTTGTCTGGCCTCAGTTGGTGAGCGTGGTAGCTCTGGCAGCTATATGCTTCGCCGTCTCCTATATTAAATTCATGAGAGAAGAGATAAGGTCAATTTGAGGAACAATCCCCCTTACTCCCCCTTTTGTAAAGGGGGATTTAGAGGGATTTGCTCCCTATGTCAATCCAGTATTCGCTGAAGCAATAGGACTGAACTTCATCTCTATCTACCAAGTAAGCGATAAAGTTACCCAGGTTATCTTTTTTGCCCTGCTGGCAATACCGGTGGAGGAGGGGGAATATTCGTCGAGGGAAGATATAGCAGGCGGTGGCGACGAGGCTTGATTTGGGTCTGGCGGGCTTTTCCTGAAATTCAGCTATCCTGTCTCCATCTAATTGAACCACACCAAACTGGCAAGCTTTATCCTTGTTACCTATATTGTGGACGGCTACCATGGCATGCTTGCCATCATATCTGGATATGAATTGAGCTAAATTGAATTCAAAATAGTTATCCCCGGCAATGACCAGAAGATCTTCAGCTATTTGCCTTTTTTCAATCCAGAAGTTAAGTGAACCAACCGCGCCTAGTTTTTGACATTCATTCAGTCCTGAACTTAATTCAGGATCCTCAACCAGGATTTCCACCTCCCTGTTTGTCTTTTGTTGCCATTGGTGAAAATCAGCTTCAAACTTCTTGTTGGTGCTAATCATGATATCTATGTGCTGGGGAACCTTATCCACAATATGGCTTATTATTGGTTTACCTTTATATTCCAATAATGCTTTTGCCTGGTTAAGGGTCGAAGGGTATAGCCTGGTGCCAAAACCACCAGCCAGTATGAGACATTTCATTTGATATATTCAAATATCTTTACCATTGGCTTACCCTGCCACTTTTCTTCTGAGGGATAAACCAGCTTGTAATGTGACATTTTCTCTAGTGGCACCGGGCTGGTAAAGGGGTCTGTGCCTACTATTCTCCACTTTCCTGATTTCTGGTCTGGGATGTAAGCTTCAGCCTCTTCATAGCTGGAGAAGGATTTTGAACTGGTGATTTGGTTATACCTCAATCCTTCCTGGCTTAGTTTCTCTTCGTAGGAAATCACTATTGCGGGACTCTTGGGTTCTGTGGCTTTGCCGTCAAAGTTGTAAAGTCTGACGACAGTGGAATAATAATAAGTGGGGTAAAAGAGGGTTACTGGATTTAGTTTGCCACTTTGGGGGGGCTGATAATAAGTTCCATAAAATTCATCCGAGCTACCACCAATAAATTGCGGCATAGCATAAAATTTTGCCGTCGGCATTTGATAATCAATTATCACATACTTCGAGCCTAACTTGTTCATCATTTGATTAGCCGACTCTTCGTCCTGAGTTGTGAAGAAGCTAGCTGCCTCTGGGGCGCCTTGCTGAAATGGGTTAGAAATAGGTATGCGGTGAGCAATGCGAGTTATCCAGTGACCATAATCCCACCAGGACATTATGCCATAGGCGGTTTCAGGATACTGGAATGGAGTTTCGTATAGCTCGTAATAAAAGGTCTTGTCGCCAAAGGGCTCAGGGCTGTTATCTTTAAGCCACAGGAGGGAGCTATGCCAGCTTTGGTTAATGAGAGGTGTCCCGCTGGCAAGAGACTTCGCTTTTCCAATGTTAGGGAAAAAGATAAGGAAGAAGACGATTATTCCGGCCAGAATTATCTTCAACCAGGCAGTTCTAGGTTGTAGAAATGTCGTTTGAGTTGCTCTAGCTTTGGCCCTCTTTTTTGCCTTCTTGCC
>MNYE01000053.1 GCA_001873005.1 Dehalococcoidia bacterium CG2_30_46_9 | reverse complement strand
AGATAGTGTCCAGCCCTCCTCTTCCATACTTTCCAGGCAGAGTTCAGCAGCTTCTTTGATATTAGCCAGCGCTTCCTCTTTAGTCTTACCCTGCGAAATGCACCCAGGGAGTACTGGTATTTCGGCTACAATGTAACCATCTTCACCTTCTGTGAGAATAACAGGCAGTTTCATCTTTCTCATCCTGTAAAATCTCAATGATTATAATCCGTCATCAGAAACGATGACAAGACAATTGGTAATTGTGATAGTTTGCATTGGTCTCCTTTAGATTGTCTCCGCCGAATTTCTCCAGCATGGCATCAGCCAAAACAATGGCTAGCATAGCTTCGGCGATTACACCGGCAGCGGGAACAACGCAAACATCGCTGCGCTCATAATGGGCTTGGGCTACTTGGCCACTGTGCAAATCTACGGAGGGCAAGAGCTTAGCTAAAGTGGCAATTGGTTTAACCACAGCCCTGACTACAATTGGCTCTCCATTACTTATGCCACCTTCTATGCCACCAGCACGGTTGGTAGCATGGCGCCAAGGTAGAGATTGCTTCGCTTCTCCTTTGCTACGCTCAGGACTTTGGCTCACCGCAATGACAGGAGGGCGAGGTTCAATAATGTCATGGGCTTGGGAGCCTTTCAGCGCAGCTAGAGCAAATCCCATACCAACCTCTACCCCTTTCACGGCGTTGATGCTCATTATCGCCTGAGCAATTCTACCATTGAGACGGCGATCCCAATGCACGTGGCTGCCTAATCCGATAGGGACACCTGTGGCGATTACCTCAAAAATGCCCCCCAAAGTATCTCCATCAGCTTTAGCCTTATCAATAGTCGCCAAAATTTCCTTTTCTAATTTGGTATCAGAGCAACGAACTGGAGAAGATTCTACACGCTGCCAATCTATAGAGGTTGGTTGGCAATGACAAGAGGCCAAGCCCTGAACTTGATTCAGGGTAACATGCCCAATTGCCATAGTGTGGCTATGAATAGCAATGCCAAATTGTTCTAAAAACCTCTTGGCTATAGCTCCAACAGCTACTCTAGCGGCTGTCTCTCGAGCACTGGCCCTCTCCATTATCGGTCTAATATCTTCGAGACCGTATTTAGTTACTCCAGCTAGGTCAGCATGCCCAGGACGGGGACAGGTTACTGGCTCAGTCTCCCGCCAGTCTCGGTTAGAGATGAAAAGAGAAATGGGACTGCCTGTTGTAAGCCCATGATAAATTCCTGAGATAATTTCAGCTTTATCCTCTTCTAGCTGCATACGGGAACTACGTCCATAGCCCTGCTGACGTCGCTTAAGCTCCGTGTTGATATAACCTACGTCTAAAGGAAGCCCGGCTATCATGCCTTCAACTATGGCTGTCAGTCCCTTTCCATGGGATTCCCCGGCAGTGAGAAAGCGAAATTGTCCCATTCTTAATAAATCCTAAATTCTAATTTCTAAACTCTAAACAAATTTGTTTAGCCCTGAATCAAGTTCAGGGTAGAGTTTAGTGCTTAGAGTTTACTTCCTACTAACACTTCTTGAGCCTTGTTAAACATTATGTCAATTGGAGCTTTCCTTCCTGTCCAGAGTTCAAACGAAGCAGCACCTTGATATACCAACATAGGCAAGCCACTAAGTATGTTGGCACTAGCCTGCTCGGCCAACTTTAGCAGAGGTGTAATATAAGGATTATACACTAAATCATAGACCAATATCCCTTTAGGAATCAGTTCCACACCCAGAGGTGATTGTCCTTCATAAGAACTATGGTTCATTCCTATCGTAGTGCAGTTAACTATAAGCTGACAATCATCAAAGACCTGACTCGAAGTTAAACCTTGCCAAGGTAAAATAGCAACCTCCGCTTGCCACCCAGCCTGGGATATGTACTCTCTCAGGTTATCTGCCAGCGTCTGAGCCCGCTCTAAAGTACGATTGACAATAAGAAGGAACCTTACTTTGTTTTGCACCAGAGCAAAGCTAGCTGCCCTAGCTGCTCCACCAGCACCCAGGATGGCCACTTTTTTGCCCTCGGGCTCAAAATTACCGTGTTGTTTGAGTGCTTCTATGAACCCATAGGCATCAGTATTGTAACCCCAGAGCTTACCATTCCTTTTAAGTATAGTATTGACGGCGCCAATTAAACCTGCCAAATTGTCAACCTGGTCCAAAAGAGGTAGGACTGCCTCCTTGTAAGGCACAGTTACATTAGCCCCTAGATTTTGCGGCTCTCTCAATTTAGCTACTGTTACCTCAAGCATTTCTGGGCTTATTTCCCAGGCTTCATAACGAATGTCAAGGTGATAATAGTCCAGAGCCGCCTGTTGAAAATAAGGGGAGATGGAATGTTTGACTGGATAACCGATAAGACTTATAAACTTTGGCATTGCTTCTTTTCTTTAATGCTATCGAGGAAACCCTGGAGAATAAAAGCGGCTGCCATAGCATCTGTTCCGGTTTTACCCGAAAAGTTGATTTTAGTTGCTTTTTGCTTTTTGCTACCGCACCGCAGTTTATTTCTCCCCGCAGCATCAATCATTAAGCGATTAGCCGCTACGGTAGAGAGTCGTTCGTCCCACGTTTGTATATCAACATGGTCGAGATTGCTTTGCTTGGCTCGCAATGACAATTTATCAGCGAAAGCTAATACTTTTTTAGCCTGTTGCCCCAGCGTGCCATTCAGGCAAAGAGGTAAACCAATCACAATGCATTCTACCTCATATTGTTCCGCAAGCTTAATAACATCCTCTATCACTATGTCTTCGTCTCCGTTAGCAATTGTGGTGAGAGAAAAAGCTATAGTTCCTTCCGGATCGCTTACCGCCACTCCGATCCTTTTATCTCCGACATCCAGTCCTAAACTGCGCATTTTTCATCCTCACGCCCCTTGCCAAATAAGGTGGGAGGGCCTCCTTTCTAATTGTCCCTCGCCAGATAAGGGGTGAAGTGGGCAAGAGACACCTTTCTAATCCTCATTCTTGACAGGAGAGGAAACTCGCCTGGCGATGATATTTTTCACCAACTTCAAAGCCTCATCAACTCTGGATGGGTCTTTACCTCCTGCCTGAGCCATGTCTGCTTTACCACCTCCCCCACCACCAGTAACCCTGGCTACCTGTTTGATAATATCAGCAGCATGAAGTCCCCTGGCTACTAAGTCAGGGGTTATCATAGCTAAGAAATTTGGCTTATTGTCGTAGACTGTAGCCAGGACTATCACCCCGCTTCTCAACTTGTCTCGCAGCATATCACCTGTTTCTCTGAGGATGGGCATAGATAAAGGTGGCATCCTGGCTGCTATGACCATTACCCCGTTTACCCTCTCCACTCCTTTGAGCAGAGATTCCAGCATTCTGCGTGAAAGTTCCCTTTCTAATAATAACGAGCGCTTACGCTCCTTTTCCAGATCTTCCATAAGGGTTTTTACCTTCTCAGGAACCTTCTCCAGCGGACTTTCTAGCGCATCAGCCATGCTTCGGAGAGAAGAAAAACGAGTATCTATCAAAGATTCCGCAACTCTTCCGGTAATCGCCTCAATACGACGTAGTCCAGTGCCAATACTGCCTTCGCTGGTTATAAGGAAGGTGCCAATTTCCCCCGTTGATTTCACATGGGTGCCACCACAGAGTTCTTTACTTATCACTGGCTCAGCAATTTCTACTACCCGAACCGTCTCTCCATATTTTTCCTCAAACAAAGCGATAGCACCCTCGGCAATAGCCTCATTATAGGGGATGATTTTCGTTTTCACCGGCAAGTTTTGTCGTATTCTTTCATTAACCCATTGCTGAATTTTTTTCACTTCTTCCTGGGAAAGTGGTAATAATTGAGGGAAATCGAACCTGAGTCTCTCGGGCTCCACCAATGAACCTCTTTGTTGAATATAGCTGCCTAGTATCTGCCTTAGAGCAGCCTGGAGCAAGTGGGTAGCCGTGTGGTTGCGAGCAATATCCAGACGGCGGTGTTCGTCCACTTCGGCTTCGACAACGTCGTCCACAAATATATGTCCTTCAACGACTCCCCCTTGATGAACTACGAGCTCGCTGCCACTCACTGTATGCCTGACGGCATTAGTAACAGTGATTCTTCCTTTTTTACCACGGATTTCCCCGGTGTCACCCACCTGTCCACCCATCTCGCCATAGAAAGGAGTCTCACGCAGTACAACCCCTACATACTGACCCTGAGAGACAGAATCTACTCTGTTCTTTGGCCATTCGCTCTCGGGAAGCAAGACCACAACAGTGGATTGATGCTTAAGCGTTCTGTCGCCAACGAAATTCGTGCTAGAAGGAATTTTGACAACGGAAAGATTACCTCTTAAGCCCACCGTCGCAGCTAGAGTGATGTTATATGCTGCCCTAGCCCTTTCCCGCTGTCTCTCCATCTCAGCTTGAAAACCCTCCCAATCTATGGAGAGACCTTTTTCTCTGGCTATTTCAGCAGTTAGCTCTTTAGGAAAACCATATGTGTCATAAAGCCGGAATATCTCCTCACCTTTAAGGTAATCCCGCTTCTCTTTGCAGGCATCATCAATTAAGTTTTCCACCAGAGCAAGCCCGATCTCTAGCGTGGAGATAAATTTGTTTTCTTCTGTTTTGATAACGTCCGTAATTAGGGCTTCATTAGTTATCAGCTCGGGATATACATGTTTCATTTTCTCGACAACAACGTTGGCAAATTCTCCCAGGAAAGGCTTATCTAAGCCCAGCCTTCTACCAAAAAGTGAAGCACGCCTAAGTATCCGTCGCAGGACATATCCTCTCCCTTCATTGGAGGGCATAACACCATCGGCAATAAGAAAGGGGATGCCACGCCCATGTTCAGTAACAATTCTCATGGCTCGGTCAACATTCTCATCCTGACCATACTCTTTCCCGGCTAACTGACAAACCTTGTTTATCAAAGGAGAAAATAGGTCTGTTTCGTAAGGAGAAGACTTACCTTGAATAGCCGCCAGGGTTCTTTCCAACCCCATCCCGGTATCAATGTTTGGCTTGGGTAAAGGCGTGCGTTGTCCACTGCGATCTTGATTGTATTGAGTGAATACCAGATTCCATATCTCGGAAAAGCGACCACAATCACAATTGGGCTTACAATCAGGTCTATTACAACCAAACTCCTCACCCAAGTCATAATGGATTTCGCTGCATGGTCCACAAGGTCCGGAATCTCCTGCCGGTCCCCAGAAATTATCCTTTTGACCAAAGCACAATATTCTCTCGGTAGAAACTCCGACCTCTCGCCAATGGGCAAAAGCTTCTTCATCATCAAGATAAATGGTTATCCAGAGCCTTTCCTCCGATAAATTCAAATACTTAGTAACAAATTCCCACGCCCAGGAAATAGCCTCTCTTTTAAAATAGTTACCCACACTGAAATTGCCCAGCATCTCAAAGAAGGTAAGATGCTTGTTGTCACCTACAGAATCTATATCGGTAGTGCGAAAGCATTTTTGACAGGAGGTTAACCTTTGGCTGGGAGGGACTTCTAACCCGAGAAAATATGGTTTTATTTGTACCATACCAGCAGTAGTGAGTAATAAAGTAGGGTCTCCATGCGGAACAAGAGAGGAACCAGGGATAATCTTATGCCCCCTATCCTGAAAGAAGTTCAGAAAGGTTTGCCTGAGTTCGTCGCTAGTCACTTACTAATTATAGTATGCGACAAAAATAACTGCACTAGTCATTAAGGGGCTTTGCCTCAAAACGGCGTATTTTCAAGGACTTTTATAATAGTTTAGTTCTCCTAAAAACTTATGATTCCAATCGCCGAGAATAGTATAAGACTAAGACATTATTTCTGTCAATAGGTCGAATTAAATGGGTCTACACTTTTTAGTGTGAAAAATCTTTAGATGGTGCCGGGAAGGAGGTGATGAGCCATTGAAAGGCACCTGCCACCTCCTGTAGTTTTAGTGATTAAGCGAAACTAAACAAAAAGGAGGTAAAACAGGTGCAAGACGATTGTATCGCAGTAGCCATGGGATTGCCAGAGCTAATGATCCTGGGACAGACAGAACTAAAAGATCATTTTGAGGTTACCGTGAGATACAGGGTAGAAAAAGTAGCTTGTCCTCATTGTGGCAGCATGATGGTGAGAAAGCATGCAAGTACATTTCAACGTAAGAAAGACAGGAAGCTGAGGGACAAGATTGTGATTCTTACTTTAGAGAAAAGGCGTTTTCGCTGTCTTTCCTGTGGCAAAGTATTTACTGAGCCGGATGAAATCTTTTGTCCCAGGAGAAGATCGACTAAACGGTTGAGGAAATATCTTGGTGAGCGGGCAAGTCATCAAGCAATAAGCCGGGTGGCCAAAGAAGAAGGAGTAAGTGAAAGTCTGGTGAGGAGAAGCTTTACCGAGGAAGCCGCCCTGGAGTTAGGAGTTGATGAGGGGAAGCCCAAAGCCAGCAGGGTAATAGGACTTGATGAATTTTCGGTGAAGAAGAGGATGTTTGATACCACTATAAGCGACATTGAGGGAAGGAAGGTTTTGGGTATAGTTGAGGGCTGTGGTAAGAGTAAACTGGAGAAGTATTTCACCGCCCTTCCTGATCCTGAGATAGTTGAGGTGGTGGTCATGGATATGCATGAGCCATTCAGACAAGCTGTCCAGATGTGCTTGCCCAAAGCTAACATTGTGGTAGATAAGTTCCATGTGATAGTCCATGTTAACCAGGCTTTGGGTAAAGTGCGAACAAAATTGCAAAATAGGGAAGGCAAGGGCAAGAGGTGGCTTCTTTTCCATAGTCGCTACCTCCTCTTGCGTAAAGCTGAGAGCCTGAATGATGAGGAAAAGATAAGGCTAGGCCATCTATTCAGCTACTATCCTGAGCTGGCTGTAGCCTGGAGGTTAAAGGAAGGTCTTAGGGAATGGTATAGAATCTCAAGTCGTGCTGAGGCGGAAGCCTCTCTCTATCAGTGGGAGGAATCTGTTCGTAAGAGTGGATTTAAGGAGTTTAGAGCTGTGCTTTCTATATTCAGAAACTGGCGCAATGAGATTCTCAACTACTTTAACCATCGTGTAACCAACGGCTTTGTAGAGGGGAAGAACAACAGGATAAAGGTCATCAAACGAATGGCTTACGGGTACCGTAACGTCGATAACCTGAGAAGGAGGATACCTCTTACAAATAATGAGATAGCTGCCAGCACTAAAGCTTCAGGAGGTTTTTCACACTAATTGACGGAGAGCCATTCAAATCGCGTCCTTGACAACAGAAAGCTTGCCTCCTAATATACCTATTGTTATGAGAAGGAGCAGAATAGGTATTCTGACTGGTGGTGGAGACTGTGCCGGCATCAATCCGGCGATCAAGTGGATAGTTAAAACCGCGCTGGATGAGCGATTGGGACGCGAAAAGGGGATTCAGTACGAGGTTTTGGGGATTCGGGATGGATGGAGAGGATTAATATATGAGAAATCTGTGGGTCCTGATGTCCCTCGTGGGTACATCGTGCCGCTGAATGAGGAGATAGTCAGGACCTGGGACAGATATGGTGGCACCATGCTGGGGACGTCGCGTACAAATCCCTATAATCCCCAGAATGACCAATCGAAAACGGTATTAGCTAACATAGAAAAGTTTGGCTTAGAAGCGCTGATAGTCATCGGTGGGGACGACACGCTACAGGTCGCTTGTAGGCTAATACAGCAGGGAGTGAATGTTGTTGGTATTCCCAAGACAATTGACAAGGACCTGCCCGAAACTGATTATACGCTGGGGTTCGAGACGGCTCTAAATGTCATAACTGAGGAAATCGATAGATTGAGAACCACCGCTGGCTCGCACAAGAGGATATTTGTTGTAGAAACTATGGGGAGAAACACCGGCTGGCTAGCTCTAGAAGGTGGAGAATCTAGTGGAGCCTTTATTATCCTTATCCCAGAATATGACTTTTCCACTGGAAAGGTGAATGCGCTGGTTGTAGAAGGGAGGAAGGCGGGCGCTAGGTACGACATCATAGTAGTCGCCGAGGGGGCGAAGCCAATGGGAGGATTAGAATTCGTAAGAGAAGAAGGCCTAGACGACTTCGGCCACAAGACCCTGGGCGGAATTGCTGATTTCCTAGCTAGAGAAATCAGCAATGGCACGGGGCTAGAAACACGAAGCGTAGTTCTGAGTCATCTGCAACGGGGTGGCGCTCCATGTGCCTATGATCGGAGAATGGGTAGGTATTTTGGCATTGCGGCTGTTGACTTAGTAGTAATGAAGGACTTCGGTAAGATGGTGTGCTATAGAAATGGCAAGATTACGGCTTGCCCGCTTGAGAAGGTCATAGGAAAGCCGAATTTTGTAAACGTTGAGACACGTTATGATACTGAAAGATATAATGGACGCCGAACTCTCTTGAGGCATGACGGTGAACAGAGATTCTGAATCAAAAGAAACGACGCAATCTGGGAAGCTGCTATCAGGGGAGAGCCCACGGCTGAGAAAAGGTGAGTCAATCTCCCCTGACAAGATTGACTCGCTTGTTGAAAGTGCTGTTTTTGGCCCTGATGACGGTGCCAAAGAAGATTGCCGCAGGGAAATTAGGAAACTAGCCTCAAACCTTGGGATTTTCCCAGCAAGTATTCAGAACCTTTACGAGGCGGCTGGCAAAGGACTCTATCATAATGTAACGGTCCCGGCCATAAATATACGCGGGCTAACTTACCAGGTTGCCAGAGCGGTCTTCAGGGCAGCCCTGAAACATAGAGTTGGTGCGTTCATCTTCGAAATTGCTCGCTCTGAGATAGGCTACACGGACCAAAGACCAGCTGAATATGCCGCCTGTGTTCTGGCGGCGGCGATTAGAGAGGGGTTCGCCGGCCCTGTTTTCATCCAGGGAGACCACTTTCAGGTCAGTCGGAGCAAATATACCCTGAACTTAATTCAGGGCAGAAAGGAATTGAACGCAATCAAGGAGCTAATCCGGGAGGCAATAGGCGCTGGGTTTCTAAACATCGATATAGATGCCTCCACCCTTGTGGATTTAGAAAGGCGTAAGCTCGAGGAGCAACAGGAAAAAAATTGCCTGGTCACTGTGGATATGACCAAATTCATACGTGACCTGGAGCCTGGAGGAACAACCATTTCGGTCGGGGGTGAAATTGGTGAAGTAGGCAAGAAGAATAGCACCGTGAGGGATCTCATGACCTTTATGGCAGGATATCTCAGTCTGTTTGGCCCAAATGTCAAGGGAATCTCGAAAATAAGTGTACAGACTGGCACAACGCATGGAGGAGTTGTTTTACCTGATGGCTCGATTGCCGAAATTGAGATTGACTTCCAGACTCTGAAAGAGCTATCTAGAGTGGCTCGAGAGGAATATGGGATGGGGGGTGCCGTGCAGCATGGAGCCTCTACTCTTCCCGACGAGGCATTTGACATGTTCCCGGAGGTTGGCACGTTGGAAGTTCACCTGGCTACAGGATTTCAAAACCTGATCTACGATAGCCCACGTTTTCCCAAGGAATTGCTAACTAAGATCTACGAACATCTGCAACGTAAGTATATCAGTGAGAAAGAGATAAAGGATACCAATGAGCAATTCCTCTATAAAACCCGAAAGAAAGGATTTGGCGATTTCAAGAAGGAAATGTGGAACCTGCCTGAGGAGAATCTGATAGACATACGTGAGGCCCTCGAAAACCGATTCTCCTTACTCTTCCGGAAGCTCAATGTAGTAGATACTGTGGAGCTGATTAGCAGGTACGTAGTCGAGTCATCTCCCTTGTAAATAGGTAATAGTTTAGTTCTCCTAAAAACCTTATGGTTCTAATCGCCAAGAATAGTATAAAACTAAGACATTATTTCTGTCAATAGGTTTTCGGTAAAAATTCGAGAGAATTTCAGGCATTCTGTCTTAACCGAATGTTACTTTAACCACCCGAGGAAGTCGAAACACTTTCCTCTCCGTATTGTGCACCTTTTGATTTTGTCTACTGGACTCTTTTTTGTTTTTGTGCTACCCTCAAG
>MNYE01000012.1:0-9948 GCA_001873005.1 Dehalococcoidia bacterium CG2_30_46_9 | reverse complement strand
TTTACCCACGTCGCTAGCCGTATTTCATCCCAAACCTAGAAAAGTAAAATAATGAACGTAGGCATTCTTGGTGGTACTTTCGACCCCATTCACATAGGGCATCTTATTCTGGCTGAGGAAGCGAGAGTACAGCTAAGGTTCAATGAGATTTTTTTTGTGCCCGCAGGACAGCCATGGCTCAAAGCGGGACGCAGCATCACGCCGGCGTTTCATCGAGTAGAAATGGTGCGTCGGGCTATTGTTGGCAATCCCCATTTCAAGCTTTGCACCTTGGAAGTGGAGCGTTCCGGTCCTTCTTATACCGTGGATACCTTAGTGGCGCTCAGAGAACAGCTTGGCACTGAAGCAAATTTTTTCTTTATTCTTGGTCGAGATACTCTAGCTGACCTACCTTCATGGAAAGAGCCAAATAGGTTGCTCCAGATGTGCCATTTTGTGGTGGCACCTAGAATAAGCCCAGGCATAAATTTGGATTCTTTGGAAGCCTCTGTACCTGGGATAAAAAACAATATTATCCAACTTGATATGCCAGTAATCGAGATTAGCTCTTCGGTGATTCGTCAGCGCCTGGCTCAAGGATTGTCTATCCGTTATCTTGTGCCCCACGAGGTAGAAAGATACATAACAGAGCGGAAAGTGTATAGTTAAGGCAAGGGATTAAAGAGAGAATACAAGGAGGAGAATGAAAATAGCTTTTATTGGTGGTGGAACTATGGGGGAAGCGATGGTCAAGTGCATCTTGACCAGGAAGGTAGCTGAACCACAGGATATAGTAGTGAGCGATGTCAGCGCATGGCGGCGAGAGTGGCTAAACAAGGAATACAGGGTTAGCACTTTGGCTGATAATGCAAAGGTAATAGAAGGCGCTGACTTAATTGTTCTGGCGGTAAAGCCACAAGATTTGTCTCAAGCTATGGAAGAGATAAAGAATCTATCGCCCAAGCAAGTAGCCTTATCCATAGTAGCCGGTGCCAGTTTGTTGAGCTTATGCCAGGGTCTAAATCACCGCTCTGTAATACGGGCTATGCCCAACATGCCAGCACAAATTGGTCAGAGCATGACTGTGTGGACAGCAACTGGTGGGGTTGGCCAGGAGCAAAAACAAATGGCTCAACGCTTACTTAGCTCTTTAGGTGAGGAAATTTATGTTGCTGAGGAGAGATATTTAGACATGGCTACAGCCTTAAGCGGCAGTGGTCCGGCTTATGTCTTTCTTTTTATTGAGGCGTTTATTGATGCCGGCGTGTATATTGGCCTGCCACGTAGTATTAGCCAAAAATTGGTCACGCAAACCATACTTGGTTCTGTTCATACCCTTCAAGAGACAGGCAAACATCCTGCTGAGCTAAGGAATATGGTTACTTCACCCGGGGGCACCACGGCGGAAGCACTTCTTCAATTAGAGAAAGGGAATCTTCGCTCCAGTATACTTGAGGCTATCGCCGCCGCTTATGAGAAAGCCAAACGTCTTTCCATTTCTTTTTCCAAAGGGGAAAGCTAAGAAAAACAATTTCTTTGCATAAAGAGAGGATTAAAGCAAGAAAAATTGAACTCAGTACTTGAATATCGAAGTTGTCCTAACTGCGGGAAGGACGATTTTACCGTTTTATTCGAGTCCAATATAACGGACGGGGATTTTCAAAAGGGAATAGAGACTGTATATATGCTGCCAGGTGGCAAATATGGCAGACATGTAAGGTGTCGTAATTGTCATCTTGTATATGTAAACCCCATTGAGGGCAATGGCAAAATCAATGGAGACTATTCTCAGAGGAAAAGCAATGATGCCTCTATTATCCGCACAAGCCGACTCAGGGCAGCTAAATCGCAAGTGCAGTTGATTAGAAAGTATGGCAGCGGCACAAATCTTCTAGATGTAGGGTGCGGCGAGGGGTTTTTTCTTTTCGATGCCTCCAAAATGGGATATATTGTTAGGGGAGTTGAATTATCACAGGACGCCGCGGAATATGCTAGAAGGGAGTTTAGCTTAGATGTAGAAGCAAAATCTTTCGAAGAAGTGGAATTTCCGGAAAGCTATTTCGATGTAGTTACCTTATGGCAAGTTCTGGAACATGTTCCATATCCACTTATCATTCTCAAGAAGGTTCACAGAATACTTAAGCCTGGAGGTGTGGTGGCGGTAGCGACCCCCAATTTCGGGGGTATCCTGGCAAAGACCCTGCGAAAACGATGGTGGAATATAAGGGAGCTTCATATTAACCAGTTTACTGCTGATACCCTTAAGAACATGCTAGGGAGTGCCGGGTTCGAGGATATGGATACTGTGTGTTATAAAGAACACATAAGTTTACCCATGTTAGTTATTCCGATACTGAGATACTTGAAGATATGCGAACGGTTGGAAGCTCTCATCTGCCCTAATTCTGAATGGGGTAAGATCACAAAAGTCAAAAGTCAAAATGCAAAAGTTAAAATTACAAATCAAAAGTCAAAAATTTTGCTTTTTTCATTTTTATCTTTGATTTCCTTCCCGTATCCCTCAAGGCTCGATAACTGTAATATGATTGCGGTAAAGCCGCAAAATGGAGATAGAAATTGTAATTCTTGAGGAGGTTCGAGATGACAAATTTTTCTCCCTGGCAGGGGATTGAGCTTATGGCGAAAGGAATTCGTAACTACATGACTGGTCGTCCTTTAGTAGTTTCCTTTGAGGTAACGCTTTCCTGTAATTGCAATTGTCGCCATTGTGACCTTGGTGGCATGATAAAAGATGAGAACCAGCTTCAACCTCGTGATTATGGTAACCTAGTCCGGCTTCTGAAACCGCCTGTGGTGCAGATCTCGGGCGGGGAACCACTTTTGCGCAAGGACATAGCGGACATAGTTAAGGCTATTAAACAACCCAATGGACTGCTATACTTGATACTTGTTACTAACGGGGCGTTATTAGATGAGAGGAATTATTTCCAGTTGTTCGAAGCTGGTGTGAACCAATTTTCTGTATCCCTTGACTTCCCCGATGAGCGACATGATGAATTTCGGCGACATCGTGGATTATTTAGACATCTGGAGGAAACAATTCCACGGCTGGCAAGCTTTAGTTACCATAATATTATTCTGAACTCAGCAATAACAAGAGCTAATTTGAGGGATATCCTGCCTTTAGCGCAAAAAGCTAGAGACTGGAATGTTTCTATTTCCTACAGTGCCTATACCCCACTGCGAACGGAAGATAAGGATTATTGTATCAATACCAGAGAAGAGCTGAAGTTGCTACGTCAAACCATTTACGAACTCTTAGAATTAAAAAAGAAAACCACTCATGTAACCAACTCCAAAGGAGTGCTTTTAGATACCTTGAAGTTCTTTGAGCAAGGTTATATGCCAAATTGCCAGGCTGGTAAGAAATTTCTTGTTGTCATGCCTGATGGCAGCCTTGTTCCCTGCTCCCTGCATCGCAACAAATATTCTAGCCAAAAAGAGATAATAGAAAACTTTTCCTGTGGCAACCATTGTGGCGGGTGTTATGTTGCTATAAGATCTTACAGCGAACAACCGTTATGGCGACAATTAGGCAGTATACCAGATTATGGCAAGTCGTTTTTTGCTCGTAGTAATACCTAGGTAACTACTGGCGTTTCGCCGGGATGCAACTTGCGCCACTTTTCCAGAAGTTGCTGTCGTGTTTCCTTGTGCTCAGGGTCGGGGATGCAAGAATCCACGGGACAAATCTCGGCACACTTGGACGATTCAAACCAGCCGACACACTCAGTGCATTTGCCCGGGTCAATGACGTAGATAGTTTCTCCTTCTTTTATGGCTTGATTTTTACATTCTGGCTCGCAAGCTCCACAGCTAATGCAATCCTCGGTAATTTTGTACGCCATTTTTTAATACCTCCTTAAATACAAATTCGGCTACATTAATCTTATCATCTAACCCTTGCCGTGGAAAGTTTAGCAAGGTTAGAAGAAAACTTTTCCCTCAGAGCAGCAGCAACATGGTCTGAGACAAGATCTTCAAGACAACCTCCTAACATGGCAACCTCCTTAATCAAGCTGGAACTAAGAAACTGGTATTGAACACTTGTCATGAGACAAACCAGTTCAATATCTGGTGCTAGTTTTTTATTCATCAGCGCCATTTCAAATTCACGTTCAAAGTCGGAGCTAACTCTTAACCCCCGCACCATAACCTTGCCACCTACTTTTTGTACAAAATCAACAGCAAGTCCGTGGAAAGGCTCAACCTGCACATTAGGCCAGCCAATTATTGCTTGCTCTATTAGCTCTACCCGTTGCTGCAGAGAAAAAAGTGGCTTTTTACCCGGATTCTCATAGACTGCAATGATCAACTTATCAAACAAGAGTGACGCTCGTTTAGCAATGTCAAGGTGTCCATAAGTAATGGGGTCAAAAGTGCCAGGATAAACTCCTATTGTCATAATTAATTCTCCTTCTGATATATAGAAATGAACGTGCCACCATAGTGCCGTTCCTTGACTAGATGCAGGCCGTCGTATTCGGGACCCAAGGGAAAGCGATTAGCATGACAAATCACAATCATGGAATGTTCCCCAGCCAGTTTTGATTTGCCCAGCCTAGCTAATAAGTCATTCGTAGAGGGGTCAGAGTAGGGTGGGTCTAAAAATATGATGTCGTATTTATTGCTCAAGAAGTTAATTGCTCTTTTTACGCTGCAGCAATAAATATGGGCTTTATGTATAATCCCCATTTTTTCCAGGTTATGCTTTATAATATCACAGCATTTCTTTCTGTGGTCAACAAAATCAACCCACTCTGTCTTACGGCTTAAAGCTTCAATTCCCAAGGCGCCACTGCCGGCATACAAATCTAGAGCTCGCTCCCATCCTTCAGCGCTATTCTCCAAAATGGAGAAAATTGCCTGCCTCGCTACGTTTGTTGTTGGTCGAATTGAGCGTCCCGGGAGAATTTTTAGCTCAGTTCCCTTTGCTTGACCTCCAGTAACTCGCATTTCCCTTGATTTTGAATTATAATATAGTCAGTGGATTAATGCAAGAGGCTGGCTTGAGATGGCTTGTTTTGGGCAAGTGTTGTTGACGAAAAAAAGAGCATATCTTATACTTGTTAATGTTCAAAGGCTGATTGGTAAGCAAAAGTGCTGAACTGAGGTTATTATGGGTACTGGTTTTGAAAGATTTTCTGAAGGAGCACGCAGAGCACTAACACGAGCGCAAGGAGAGGCACAGCGGCTGGGTCACGCATACATTGGTACCGAGCACATATTGCTGGGACTTGTGTCAGAGGAATCAGGAATAACAACCAAAGTTTTGAATGACCTGGGTGTCTCGGTGAATAAGATACAGGCTGCAGTGGAATTTGTCACTGGAAAGGGTGAAAAAAGAGGTATTAGTGGCGAGATTGACCTTGCTCCTGGGGCGAAAAGGGTTATTGAACTTGCTGTTGATGAGGCGCGACGTCTTAACTCTAACTATATAGGTAGTGAGCACCTTTTGCTGGGATTACTGCGTGAAGGTCAGGGAGTGGCTTGCAATGTTTTGGAGAGTTTTGGCATTACTCTAGAGCAGGCACGCAACGAGCTAAGTCGAGTTAGTAAACAGGAAGCTGTGCGCGCCCGTACTATGAATCGACCTGCTACACGCACCCCTATCTTAGACCAACTTGCGACAGATTTGACTGCTTTAGCCCGCGCTGGCAAGCTCGACCCTGTTATCGGACGCAGCAAGGAAATCGAGCGAGTGATTCAGATATTAAGTCGCCGCACGAAGAACAATCCGGCACTCATAGGTGAACCGGGTGTGGGCAAAACTGCTATTGTTGAGGGATTGGCTCAGCGCATAGCAGATGGAGAGGCACCTGAAGTATTACAGGGCAAGAGGATAGTTGCCTTGGACATAGCTGCTTTGGTGGCGGGGACAAAATATCGTGGTGAATTTGAAGAAAGACTCAAGAGAGTTATTGAGGAAGGAAAAACTGCCGGTAACTGCATCCTGTTTATCGACGAGATGCATACCATAGTAGGTGCTGGAGCCGCTGAGGGTGCTGTTGATGCCGCTAACATATTGAAACCTTCGCTGTCACGTGGTGAAATACAGTGTATTGGTGCTACTACACTGGGTGACTACCGCAAGTATGTAGAGAGGGATCCAGCTCTCGAGCGGCGATTTCAGCCTGTCCTTGTGGTTGAGCCTACTATAGAAGAAACGCTGGATATTTTGCGGGGTATCAAGCACAGATACGAAGAATTTCACCGCTTAAGTTTTAATGACGAAGCCCTACAAACTGCTGCTTCCCTGGCTGCCCGATATATACCGGACCGTTTTTTGCCTGACAAAGCTATTGACCTAATAGATGAGGCTGGTTCTCGGGTGCGCTTAAAGCGTGGCAGTGCTCCTCTAGGCTTAATTGAAGCCAAACGGGCCCTGGAAAGTGTGCGTAAGGAGAAGGAAGGAGCCTTGTCAGCGCAAAAATATGAGTATGCTGCTGAATTGCATGACCGCGAGCTTCAGCTAATGGGTAAAATTGCCGATTTAGAAAAAGACTGGCAGGGTAAACAAGAATCGAATAAACCTACAGTCACCAAGGAGGACATCGCTGAAGTAGCTAGTATGTGGACAGGCATACCACTGGTGCAGCTCACTACTGACGAAACAAGTCGCTTATTACAGATGGAGGAAGTTTTGCATCGCCGCATCATTGGGCAGGATGAGGCGATAACTACCGTTGCCAAAGCGGTAAGAAGAGGTCGAGCTGGTTTGAAAGACCCACGGCATCCCATTGGCGTTTTTGTATTTTTAGGCCCTACTGGCGTAGGTAAAACTGAATTAGCGCGGGCTCTGGCAGAATTCATGTTTGGTAGCGAGGATACCTTAATTCGTCTTGATATGTCGGAGTTTATGGAGCGCCATACCGTGGCTCGCTTGGTGGGAGCGCCGCCGGGCTATATCGGCTATGAAGAGGGTGGTCAATTAACTGAGGCAGTACGACGTAAGTCATATTGCCTTATCCTCCTTGATGAGATTGAGAAGGCACATCCTGATGTTTTCAATATCTTGCTCCAGATTTTTGATGATGGTCATTTAACTGATGCTAAAGGACGGCGCGTTGATTTTCGCAACAGCATTTTAATCATGACCAGCAATGTGGGCGCTGAGCTCATTAAGCGCGAGATGAGCATCGGTTTTGCCACCCAAGGCGGCCAGGAAAGAGAGCAGACTGAATACGAGAAAATGAAAGAGAAGGTACTTGGGGAACTCAAGAGAATATTCCGTCCTGAGTTTCTTAACCGCATTGATGCCACTGTGGTGTTTCATGCCTTAAATAAAGAACATATCCGCCAGATTGTTGATTTGATGCTCAGCCAGGTGGCCAGCTCACTTAAAGAAAGAAATATCATCTTAGAGGTTACTGCTGCGGCTAAAGATTTTCTGGGCAGTAAAGGTTATGACCCTGTTTTTGGGGCACGTCCCCTGCGTCGTGTTATCCAGGATTTGGTTGAAAACCAGCTTTCCGAAGCCTTGTTGCGCGGTGAATTTGTCGCCGGAGATACCGTGTTAATAGATTGTGACGGAGAAAAAATAACAATGAAAGCCCTCAGTCTTCAGCTTTCAACCAGTAAGGAGGTTAGTTAGATATGGCACAAGAAATAATTGAAGCACCACTACCGGGAAAGATACTAACAGTCAATGTTACTGTGGGTAATACGGTTGAGGAAGGTGGGCTAGTTTGCACCATCGAAGCGATGAAGATGGAAAATCCTATATTGTCTCCGGTTAAGGGCTCAGTTAAGGAAGTGACGATTAAACCGGGGCAGATAGTAAAGACTGGGGAGAAGCTAGCTCTTATTGAGTACTAAGTGCCTGGAACAAAACCCATTTTCGTTTGTCAGCAATGTGGTAAAGAAAGTCCTAAATGGTTGGGGCGTTGCCCTGAGTGTCAAGCGTGGAATAGCTTTGTAGAAACCTCACCTTTATCGGGGGCCTTAAAACTCCCAAAGGGGCATTACTTTATAGGAAATAAACCCCGAGAGCTTTCTGAAGTAGCTGCGGATTCCTTTTTTCGCCTCAATCTTGGTTTTGCCGAATTTGACCGTGTCCTGGGAGGTGGCTTGGTTCCTGGTTCCTTAGTGCTTATTGGAGGAGAGCCAGGGATTGGGAAATCTACCCTTTTACTCCAGGCTTCAGCCAAGGTGGCTGAGGAGAGTAAAGTTGTTACCTATATTTCCGGGGAAGAATCCATTAATCAGATTAAACTCAGGGCCGAGCGCCTGAACATAACTGGAAAAGGCATATATTTCCTCTCTGAGTCTGACCTTGAGGCAATACTACAATTCCTGGCGTCTCTCCGCCAAAATATGGTGGTTATTGATTCGATTCAGGCTATGTATCTTGAGGACGTAGCCGGGGCACCAGGAAGCATTGCGCAGGTTCGCGAGTGTACATTGCGGTTAGAACATTGGGCAAAGCAAAGTGATGTGCCTATCCTGATTACCGGGCACGTGACTAAAGAGGGGGCAATTGCCGGACCAGGAACGCTGGAACATATTGTTGATGTCGTAATTTACTTTGAAGGTGAGCCATTCTCTAATTACCGCATACTACGCAGTGCAAAGAATCGTTTTGGCTCCACCAATGAGATAGGAATGTTTGAGATGAGGGATAATGGGCTTGTAGGAGTGGATAACCCATCAGAAATTTTTCTTTCGGCATATAGGGAAGGTATTATTGGCTCGGTGGTAACGTCAACTCTCGAGGGAAGCCGTCCCTTGCTTGTAGAGATTCAAGCATTGACTAATCCGAATAACTTTAGTCCGCCCAGACGTATTGCCAATGGTATAGACTTTAATCGGCTGCTGATGGTAATTGCTGTGCTGAACAAACGTGCCAGCTTGAAGCTTTTTGACCAGGATATCATAGTTAATGTTACCGGGGGGCTGAGGCTCAATGAGCCAGCCATTGATTTAGCGGTTGCTTTGGCTATTGCCTCCAGTTTTAGCGACCGCAAGCCAATTCCCGGGTTGGTTGTTCTTGGTGAAATAGGGCTTAACGGAGAACTCAGGGGAGTCCCCCAAATAGAGAGAAGGATTGCTGAGGCGGTAAGATTGGGGTTCAAATACTGCCTTATGCCTAAACTTCCCCCTGCTGTTGCCGGCAGTTCGAAGCAATTTCTGGACTCTGTTGATATTGAGCTAATCCAGGCCGGCTCCGTAGCTCAAGCTTTGAGGGCAGGACTTACAACGAGAAATTAAAAAGCAAAATGCAAAAGGCAAAAATACAGAGCAAAAATAAGAAAGTTAAAGCTTTTTGCACTTTGATTTGTCATTTTGATTTTTTATCTTTGACTTTTAATTTTCAGGCCCAGAGTTTGGAGCTTAGAATTTGGAATTTAAAAAGGTAGGAGCCATTATACTTGCCGCCGGCAGTGGTCAGCGCATGGGCGGGATAGATAAGCTCTTTGCTCTGCTAGGGGATAAACCGCTATTGGCTTGGTCAGTGGACGCTTGCGAGAGATGCAATCTTATTGAACAGATAGTCATCGCACTCAATGGAAAAAATTGGGAGCTGGGGCAGAAGTTAAAAGAGGAAAGGGGCTGGTGCAAGGTTAGCTTCTGTCTTGGTGGTGCCAGGCGGCAAGATTCAGTGAAGGAAGCCCTGAACTTGTTTCAGGGTCAGTTGAAGGACTGTGATTTGGTCATGGTTCATGATGGCGCCCGCCCTTTCTTGACTTTGAGATTGATTGAGGATGGCTTAAAGATGGCTATGGAAACTGGAGCCGCAGTAGCTGCCGTACCGGCTAAGGATACTATAAAGCTTGTCGGGGCTAATGAGATAGTAAAGGAAACGCTACCGCGCCACAAACTTTGGGTAGCGCAGACCCCACAGATTTTTCGCTTTGATCTCCTTGCCCGAGCATATAAGGAACTCTTCGCTTCCTGTCATTCTGAGCGTAGCGAAGAATCTGTCATTCTGAGCGTAGCGAAGAATCT
>MNYE01000056.1 GCA_001873005.1 Dehalococcoidia bacterium CG2_30_46_9 | reverse complement strand
GTAAGTGACAACGAACACAGCGGTACAAATCTCGTTTCATAGCCCATGCTTCCTCGTATCCGCAGCGCGGACACCGAAAGCCTTCCGGCCAGCGAAGCTGAAACAAGTACTCTACACATGCTTTCTCGGTTCCAAATCGTTGTTCGAATTCGAGCAAAGTCTTTGGGTAGTCCTCCATAGAGGAATATACTACATCCTGTTGCTAGGCTAGTCAAGTGCATATGCCTATATCGTAATTAGGAGAAGAAGAGGTCTACCATTGTCGGTGGGCAACTACGTAGAGATAACAATCGAAGATCATGGAGTCGGTATACCCAAAGACATCCTGCCCAGAATATTTGAGCCTTATTTCACTACCAAGCAGAAAGGAAGCGGCTTGGGACTGGCTACGAGTTTTTCCATTGTAAAGAACCATGATGGCTACATTGCTGCTGACTCCGCAGTAGGGGTTGGCACAAGCGTCTATATCTATCTTCCAGCCTCCAAGAAATCAATACCGGCAAAAAAGGCAGAGGTGGCTGAGGCCCGCATTACTGGTAAAGGCAGAGTTCTGGTAATGGATGACGAAGACATGATTAGATTACTTCTTAGCAGAATACTGACCGGTGGCGGATACGAGGTAGAACTGACCAAAAATGGTGAGGAGGCAATTGAACTGTACCAGAAAGCCAAAGAGTCGGGACAGCCATTTGACGCCCTCATTCTGGATCTTACTATTGCTGGGGGTATGGGGGGTAAGGAGGCCATCAGGAGGCTGCTCGAGATAGACCCCAATGTTAAGGCAATTGTTTCCAGTGGTTACTCCACTGACCCGATAATGTCCGAGTTTAAGGATTACGGTTTCAGCGGCGTTGCTGCGAAACCATACGAAATCACAGAACTGGAAGAGACCTTACGCAAAATAATAACGGGTAAAGGCGGGTAAACCGGTTGCAGATGTGAATGACCAGGAGATTGCTCCAATAACAGATGAGGTGTACTGGCAACAATTCGTCGTGTAGCTTTGCATCAGCTACAGGGGATGTCAAACTTGGGCCTGTCGCTTTAGTTTCCCCCAAACTTTCAACACATCCCTTTATCCTGAATCAAGTTTCAGGACTAAAGCACCTACAGGACAAACATTAACACATTCGCCACAATGCTGACAATCAGATTCAGCAAAGGGCGTATCTCCAAAAGTAGTAACTCGGCGCTGAAAGCCACGGTAGGCAAAACCAATAGCTCCTATAGCCAGCTTTTCCTGACAGACCCAAATACACCTGCCACAAAGAACACATTTATTGGGGTCGTAGACAAATACCGGGCTGCTGGAATCTATTGGCAGCTCTGGCAAAACCTTGGGAAATCTTTTTGTGTTGAGCTTTACTCCCAAGTGCTTGGCAATCCTCTGGAGCTCACAAGAGCCACTTTTAAGACAATGAGCGCAATCCACAGGATGGCTGGCTAAAATGAGCTCAAAGGCAGTGCATGCCAGCCTCAAGGCTTTTCCCCCTTTGGTGTTGATTCTCATGCCTTCTGTTACTGGCTTCGTGCAGGCAGTAACTGGCATATCCTCTCCTTCCACCTCAACAAAGCAAAGGCGGCAGGCGGCAAAGGGCTCACTTCTTTGCCGAATAGCACAAAGATTAGGGATATAAATCCCATTATCCTCTGCCGCCTGTAGCACCTTACTACCCTCAGGAGCAGTTATTTTTTTACCGTCAACAATTAAGGATACAGTTTTTACCTCTAGCCTCTTTACGAGATAAGTCCCTTTATCTTCCCGGTCTCAGGGTCAACATCAACAGGTAAGAATGCTGGCTTGGTAGGCAAACCAGGCATGGTGGGAAACACTCCACAAAGGGGATAATAGAAGCCGGCACCTACTGAAGCTCGCATGTCACGAATCGGGAGTTTGTAATGTCGGGGCACGCCAAGCATGGTACGGTCATGGGCAAGCGAGAGGTGTGTTTTTGCCATATTGACGGTGAGTTGCTTACCGTCAGCCCGAAAATCGAGCTTTTCGAACAGCCTAAGCTTGCTTTGCGCCTCAGGCGTGTATTCTACTCCATCGGCAAGAAAAATCTTGGTAGCAAAAAGCTCTATCTTCTCCCTTGTAGGAGTGTCATCCTCGTAAAGTTCTTTTCTCTTCTTGGGTATCTTAAGGGCTTTGAGGACTACATCAGCTAGCTCCATCGCCCCTTCTCCACCTTTAGCCCAGCATTCACTAGGGGCTGCTCCATTAGCTCCAGCCTCTAAAGCCTTCTTCCGCACCAGCTCTACTTCTTTGTCAGTGTCTGTAGTGAACCTATTGATAGCCACCACTACAGGGACACCAGTCATCCTGGCAATCTCTATATTTCGAGCCAGGTTCTCGCAGCCCTTCTCCACAGCAGGCAGGTTTTCTGTCTCAAATGCCTCCTTAACCTGGGAATAAAGCTGCCCGGGGCGAAGATGGACAGTACCGCCATGATGTTTCAGGCCTCGAACTGTAGCAACTATAACGCAGCAATCGGGCCAGATGTCATATCCCGCCCACCTCGCCTCACGGCAAACAACCTCACAGAATTTGATATAGCCACATTCAACACCAAATCCATTCTCAGTGACCATATAATCGGCGAGCTTCAGAGCAACCAAATCTGCGAGAACAGAGTTGTTGCCATGGGCTACATTAGCAAAGGGAAAGCCATGGCAAAACATAGGATGACCCTCTGTGGACTGAACCAGATTGGGCTTTATGGCATCAACGAGGAGTGCTGTCATCGCTCCATCAACCCCAAGGTCATGAGCAGTAACCGGCTTGCCATCGTAAGTATAAGCAACAACTACTCTCCTGAGCCTCTCTCTCAAATCCTTTAACCCTGTAGCCAAGGCAAGGATAGCAGCTGTCTCCGTAGCTACAGTAATATCATAATGCGCCAACCTGGGATAACCGTTTTCTATGCCACCGAGCCCAACCATAACATCTCTCAAGGCTCGGGCATTTACATCAACACAATAAGGCCAGGTGATATTCATAGGGTCAATATTTAGGGGATTTCTATGCGGGTCGCCGGGCACTTTTCCGTGCAGGATGCTGGCATCTATGGCAGCGGCGCAGAGGTTATGAGCCGCCTCCACTGCAGGAATATCTCCGGTAAACATAAGGCTTATATTCGCCATAGGAAGAGCCAGGGAATAACCACCTCCGCAAGCACTTCCTTTTATTCCAAAAACAGGACCTTTAGAAGGCTCACGAAAGGTATTTATGATGTTGAGCTTCTTCTGCGCCAGAGCTTGACCAAGCCCAAAGGCTGTTACTGTTTTGCCTTCCCCCAATGGAGTTGGGGTCATGGCAGTCACAGTAATTATTTTGCCAAAAGGCTTATCCTTTCGCCTCTCCAGCACCTTGGCATAGTCAACCTTAGCCATATATCTACCAATGGGCTCCCACTCATCTTCCGCAAGTCTAGCTTTTTTTGCTATCTCTGAAATAGGAAGTAGCTCGGCTTCCTCAGCAACTACATAATCCGGTGGAACTGGGTATCTCTTTTTTACTGGCATTTCTTAAACCTCCTTTAGATTAATTTTTTTGAGGGTCTACACCCTAAGTTGCGTAAATCAGTTAGGGAAAAAGTTGCCCAATTTATTGGGCTTTCCCGCCTGATAAATCAGGCAACTACACAGCTATTCTCATGTCACCCTGAGTACCTCCTTTCCAATATTTGCTGGCCGTACTTGCCCTGTTACCTCAACTTATCAAGTCGGGCAGCAATGTTTTTTACCTCGCTCATAACTTTTGGACTTGAATTAACCAGAGGTGAACCGGCAAGGTCAGCTTCTATTAGGGCCTGGTCGTAGGGGATAAAGCCAAGGAATTCAAAGCTTGGCATACTGGAAATTAAAAATTCCTTGTCCTTCTCACCCCTAACTTTATTACCCACCACTCCAATATTCTCTAAACCTAAATCCTTGGCCAATTCCTTTATCCTATAGGCTGTTTCTACACTCCTTTTGCTTGGCTCTACCACTATGACCATCTTATCTACTGCTTTAGCTGTTCCACGCCCTAAATGCTCCACCCCTGCCTCCATGTCCATAATGACCACCTCTTTTCTCTCTAAAAGTATATGGGCGACCAAGGCTTCGAGCAAGGCATTCTCCGGACAATAACATCCGCTACCACCCCTTTTTAGCCGCCCCATCACCATCAATTTAATTCCGTTGTGCGCTACCCAATACTTTTCTGGTATATCATTGACCTTGGGATTTAACTTAAAGTAAGACGCTACCCTACCGGGGCGTGCTCCCGTTCTTTCTTCAATAAGGTCGGCCATCTCAGATATGGGTATTATTTTCTCAGGCTGAGGAAACCCAAGGGCAGCAGCTAGATTAGCGTTTGGGTCGGCATCTATCGCCAGCACAGTATAACCAGTTTCAGCAAATATAAAGGAAAGGAGGGATGCCAACGTTGTCTTACCGGTCCCTCCCTTGCCGCTAATAGCAATTTTCATATTCCAAAGTGGACATTATATAACACATTAACAACAGAAATCAAGAATTCCCTCAAAAATTTAAATCTTTTCTATCTCAGCCTCCCGCTTGCCTTTCGGCTGCTCTAACAGTATTGAAAAGGAGCATGGTAACGGTCATAGGACCAACCCCGCCCGGGACGGGAGTAATCGCCTCAGCATTTTCTTTTACCCTTTCAAAGTCTAAGTCACCTACCAGCCGCTTTCCCGTTTTAGAGCCTGGGTCATCTACATAATTGGCACCAAAGTCTATGGCTATCACACCGTTCTTAACCATCTCTGAGGTAATGAACTTTGCCTTGTTCACTGAAACAACCAGTATATCCGCCCGACGAGTATAATCAGACAAATCTGGTGTTGAGGGATGGCAAAGTGTTACATTGGCTCCTATTTTTTCCTGAGCCAGGATAGAGGCTAAAGGCTTTCCTACCAGATTATCTACATTTACAATAACAACATTCTTCCCCTTGAGGTTACTATATCCGCTCCGTATAAGCATTTCATAAATTCCGACAGGAGTTGCCGGAAGAAATGCCTGTTGCCCCATCCAGGCTTTACCTACATTCACAGGGTGAAATCCATCGGCATCTTTATCCGGGGAGATGGCAGTTAAAGCTTTGTTTTCATCTAAGTGTCTGGGGAGGGGAAGCTGGATAAATATACCATGAACTCCCGCATCTAAATTAAGCCTTTCGATCTCTTTAAGTAAATCATTTTGTTTTGTATCCTCAGGTAACCTTACCATTTCTGACTTGATGCCTACATCTCCACTTGCCTTTTCTTTAAGTTGAATATAAGATGCTGAGCCTGGATCCTCGCCCACAAGGATGCCAGCAAGTCCCGGAGTTATCCCCTTTTCCTTAAGCTTTCTAACTCTTCTTTTGAGTTCCTCCCTTATTTCAGCCGAGATTTTTCTCCCGTCAAGTATCTTAGCTGGCATATTATTACCTCCTAGAAAATATTTTAGCGTAAGCCCTTAGGCACTTCATGTTACCCTGATTGAAGGGGCTAAATTCTTCTGCTATGCTTAGAATAATAGCAAGGTGAATGATTAAGTTTTGCCTATGCACTAGTCAGTTTCTCAGCGGCTTTAACAGTGTTCGCCATCAACATTGCTGTGGTTACGGGACCGGTACCCCCAGGAACCGGAGTTATTGCTGCGGCTTTTTCCTTCACTGCCTCAAAATCGACGTCTCCTACTAGCTTGGGCTTCCCGGTAGCCAGGTCTTGTATCTGGTTCACACCGACATCTATTACTATTGTGCCCTCCTTCACCATATCTGCCGTTATCGCTTTAGCCTTTCCCATAGCAGCAACAAGAATATCGGCTTGTCTGGTGACTCCCGGGAGGTTCTTGGTTCCAGTATGGCAGACAGTCACAGTGGCGTTAGCCCCCTTTTGTTTTTGCACCAGTATACCCATTAATGGTTTGCCAACAATATTACTCCGGCCACAGATAACTACATGCTTTCCTTCGGGACTATGCCCGCTACGAACTAACAGTTCTTGAACTCCATAGGGGGTGGAAGGGAAGAAAGTCTCCTCGCCCAACAGCAATTTCCCAGTATTTACCGGGTTGGTGCCATCAACATCCTTATCTGGTGAAATAGCACTCTCCGCCCTAAGGGTATCAAGGTGTTTCGGCAAAGGCAGTTGAAGGATAATACCATGGACTTTAGCGTCCTTATTAAGTTTATCTATGCTCCTTTCAAGTTCCACTTGAGTGATATTTGCCGGAAGCTTGACTGTTTCAGTATATATACCCACTGCCTCGCACCCTCTGGCAATGCCACGAAGATAGGATAGGGAGGCGGGGTCCTCCCCCACCAAAATTGCCACCAGCCCGGGTGTTATCCCTTCCTCCTTCAGCTTGGCCACCCTCTGCTTTAGTTCCTCCTGAATTTCACTGGCAATTTTCCTTCCGTCAATTATTTCTGCTGGCATTTCTACCTCCTTTTGTGTTATTTAATTTGATACTGATCTATGTTGCCAAGATGGGTCAATTTTATCTCCTTGCTTAATTAAAATCAATCATGTAGTACTTCGGCTGCAGTACAAGCGAGAATCATAAAGAATTCTGCAACTCCAGTATAATAGTCCCATGCCCTGAATCAAGTTCAGGGCAAAACAACCGTGAAAATTTTAGGCATTGAGACTTCTTGCGATGAAACTGCCGCCGCTGTGGTAGAGGATGGTACGAAGATTGTATCTAATGTCGTCGCTTCTCAAGTAGATATCCATGCTCGCTACGGCGGTATAGTCCCTGAGGTTGCCTCAAGGCAGCACCTGCTCACCATTATCCCGATAATACACAAGGCACTGGCTGAAGCTAAACTTACCTGGCAAGATATTGATGGCATCGCCGTAACCTTTGGACCAGGGCTTGCCGGCTCCCTGCTCGTGGGAGTTAACGTAGCTAAGGCAATTGCCTGGGGAAAAAACCTGCCTATTATTGGAGTGAATCACCTCGAAGCACATATTTATGCTAACTGGTTGATGGTGCGAGATAAGCCTACAGACTACGCCGCAAAGACACCTGTTTTTCCCTGCCTTTGTCTTATTGTCTCGGGGGGACATAGTGACCTGATATTGATGGAAAAGCAAGGACAATTTAAAAAATTGGGGCGAACCCGTGACGATGCTTCTGGCGAAGCTCTGGACAAAGCTGCTAGAATTTTAGGATTGGGCTATCCCGGGGGTCCAGCTATTGAGCAAGCAGCCAAAAATGGGACACCTTGTTTGCCGCTCCCTAGAGCCTGGCTTAAAGGGAGCTATGATTTCAGTTTCAGTGGCTTGAAAACTTCCCTGTGGCACCTTGTGCAAAAAGGGGGCATTTCGTCCGCTGATGCCGCAGCAAGTTTCCAATGGGCGATAGTAGATGTTTTGGTTGCCAAAACCGTTGAGGCAGCCAAGCAACTAGGGGTAAAGCAGATTCTACTTAGTGGCGGTGTGGCAGCCAATCAGGTGTTAAGAAGTCACCTCGTCAACTGCTCGCCAGTCCCTGTTCTTATTCCTCCTATTCACTTGTGTACCGATAATGCTGCTATGGTTGCTGCTTGCGGCTATTATCATCTCCAGGCTGGTGAATCAAGTAATTCTGCCTTAGATGTAATTCCTAGCCTCAGCCTGGGTTAGGACCGTCTATCCCTCAAGGACTACCCTGGCATCAACAGCTATAGCCTTGTCTTTGTAAGCAAATATGGGATTGAGGTCAAGTTCTTTAATCTGAGGATTCTGCTCCACGAATTCGGATACCTTAACTATTAGTTCTTCCAGTGCCGTAATATTAGCTGGCTCCTTACCGCGATAACCCTGTAGTACAGGGTACCCTTTTATTTCTTTTATCATCTCGCTGGCATCCCTCCTGGTAAGCGGGACTATTCTAAAGGAAACATCTTTCAACACCTCTACCAGCACACCACCAAGCCCAAACATAAGTACAGGTCCAAATTGTGGATCCTTACTCATACCGATAATCACTTCTATCCCGGCTGGGGCCATCTTTTGCACCGATACACCTTGAATTTGTGCTTGGGGATATTTTTCTTTTATAGACGACATGATCTCAGTATAGGCTTTGCCCACTTGTGTAGCGTTAACTAGTCCTAATTTAACCCCCCCGGCATCACTTTTGTGAACAATGTCAGGCGAACTTATCTTCAGTACCACAGGGAAGCCCATTTCTTTGCTTAAGGAAATAGCTTCCTTCTTAGTCCTGGCTAGCTTTGCCTCAACAACAGGTATTCCCCATTGTGTGAGAAGTTCTTTTGATTCGACCTCAGTTAATAATCTCGGCTGGTTTAAAGTTTGACTATACGACATCGCTTGTATCTCTCCTTCTACAATGTTATTTTTGCCCTGACCCTGAATCAAGTTCAGGGGATTCAGGGCTATTCTAGCTCATTATCAGGTTTGTTGCCAGAGATTAAGGATAGCCCACACGTCCCTTGCCAAATAAGGGGATGTTGAGGGGAGGGCCTCCCTTCTAATTGTCCCTTGCCAAATAAGGGGATGTTGAGGGGAGGGCCTCCTTTTACTTTCTGCCAAATTCCTTCTCTAGCTGATGTGAACTTATGTGAATCATGGTTGGTCTACCATGAGGACAGGTGCGAGGCTCACGAGATTGCTCCAATTGCCTTATTAGCTCTCTCATTTCGTCGTAGCTAAGCTGTTGCCCTGCCCTGACAGCACTATGACAAGCCAATGATTGAGCTACCTTCTCCTCCCAGGTAGCAGAGTTTTCTTTACTACCAAGATCATCCAGCAGGGCATTTATTGCTTCAGTAACATTTGATTTCGCCATTACTACTGGCACACTACGGATTAGATAGCTTCTATCACCGAAAGCCTCAATAGCAAAACCAAACTGGGTTAAATTCTCCTTATTGGCTTTCAAGATTTCCTCCTCCCTGGGGCTAAGCTCTACCGTTACTGGCTGGAGTAGTCCCTGGACCTCGATTTTCTTTGCTGACCACTGTGCTAAGATTCTGTCATAGAGTATGCGCTCATGGGCAGCATGCTGGTCAACAATGTATAGCCCATCGGGACATTCAGCAATAACATAGGTAGTGGCTAGCTGCCCAAGCACACGCAAAACAGGCAACTTCAAAGGTAATAGCGGGGTAACATAGGGCGACTCACTGTCTTTTACCATCCCTTCCCTTTGCCAGTGCCCTGAATTAAGTTCAGGGGAAGCAATCTCTTGCCAAGAGGTATCCCGGAAGACGGTAGCTGGAGTCTTGGCTACAGAGGTTCTCTTCAGTGCTGCCTTTATTGCTTTCTCCACGGTGGCAAAGACAATTTGCTCATGGCGAAATTTCACTTGCGCTTTGGTGGGGTGCACATTGACATCAACTTCTGCCGCTGGCAATGAAACGTTGATTATGGTTATAGGATGCTTCCCATCCATAAGCAAGCCATGGTAGGCTTCCTCAGTTGCCCGAGTCAGTAAAGCACTGTACACCCAGCGACGATTGACAAAAAAGCTGAGGCGGCTCCGATCAGAGCGAGCTAATGAAGGTGGACTTGTTAGTCCAGTAACTTTGAGGAAAACGTCATTCTCTGCGGCCTCAAGCATTTGCTGGGCTACTTCCAGCCCATATATATGACTTAACACCTGGCGTAAATCGCCATCTCCTGCCGTCTGCAAGCTAAGGCGTTTATCAAGGAGCAAGGTGAAACTAACCTCAGGAAAAGCCAGAGCATATTGGCTTACCAGATGGGCAATATGACTATTCTCGGTATTTGCCGATTTGAGGAACTTGAGCCGGGCAGGAAAATAGCGAAATAAGTGACGCACACTTACACTGGTCCCCTGAGGACGACTACGGCTCTCCCGGCACACAATATTAGCATTGCTTAAATATACATAGCTACCAACACCTTCTGAGATCACTTTAGTAAGAATTTCTACCTCAGCAACTGCAGCAATACTGGGTAAAGCTTCGCCACGAAAGCCAAGGCTGGTGATTTTCTCTAAATCGTCTAAGTTGCCAATCTTGCTTGTGGCATGTCTCTGAAAGGCTAGCTCTACCTCTGCTGCCGGGATACCTGCTCCATTATCGCTTACTTTGATTAAGTCTATACCACCACTCTGTGCTTCTATACTAATTTGACTGGCACCGGCATCGAGGGCATTCTCCACAAGCTCCTTCACCACTGAAGCCGGCCTCTCAATTACCTCCCCGGCAGCAATCCTGGAAACTACCTCAGGCGCTAAAACTTTAATAGGCATCTGCGAAACTCCATATGATTGCTAGCCTCAATCAGTCTTGATGT
>MNYE01000074.1:5446-10340 GCA_001873005.1 Dehalococcoidia bacterium CG2_30_46_9 | reverse complement strand
CCTCATGTCCCTTTATCTTACATATATGTCTGTAGCTCACTCCAGGATAAAAGTGTAATGTATCACTGCCAAGATTTTTATTCAAACTGGCAATAAGTTCCTTTGCTTCTTCCGTGCTAATATAACCGGCGCTATGACTTAACATTTTCCCGTCACGAACAGACACCAAGTTACAACGAAAAACAACTTCTCCTTCGCCAATGGGAATATCCATGCCCTTAGCTTCAATGGCGCTTCTTCCCCGGTAATAGACCGCAGGATTATAGCCCAATACTGACATGCAAGCGCAAGCGCTGCCGGGTTCCATCCCTGGCGGTATAGTGCCAACAAGCCCTACAAGAGCTTCTTGTGCCATAGCATCTAAATTGGGACTATCTGCGAGCTCAAGGCAGGTTTTCCCACCGTGCTTGGGCAACGGCCAACCTGAGGCGCCGTCCATTATGAGGATGCAATATTTCATATTCCTTCAAATGACATCGGGTGAATGGTTAGTATTTCGTCTTGTTTTAGTAATCAAAGCATCATATAATATCACACATGACGGGGCGTAGCGCAGCCTGGTAGCGCGTAGCGTTCGGGACGCTAAGGTCGGAGGTTCAAATCCTCTCGCCCCGACCAAGAGAAAGGGAGGAGGTGACACTTATGCCAACTTGTGGAGAGGGTAAACTATTTGTGCTTATCCATAAAGGAGAGGGATTTAGATGTCTGGGTAAGAGGTGTGGTGCCACCAAGGTGACGCCAGAAAAAAGATGCCGGCAAGCGTCAGAAATTCGAAAGGAAATAAGATTTAAGAGCACAAGCGGGTAGCCGAGGAGCTACGATTACTTCTTGAGAGTACTGATGAATTGCTCAACCTCCATAGCGGCCATGGTCATGGTCTGGAGCGTACCCCTTGAACCTAAGGCTATCGCTACCTTGGATACTGCTTCATTACTGGGAGCCTCTATAATGTTTACGAAGTCATACGGGCCTAGCAGAGCATACTGAGCTAGTACCTTTGCCCCCATTGCTTCCACTTCCTTATTGACCTCTTTGATCCTTTCGGGATTTTGTTTTATAGTCTTTCTTCCCTCATCGGTAAGGGTTGTTAACATTACAAATTTAGCCATCTTTAACCTCCTGTCCAGCTAACTTTGAAAAACCTCGGCTAATCCCGCTTGTACCCCACTTTGTCAAAAGTTCCTCTTCTCTGCCCCGCATCCGTTTTTCTTCCTCTGGTTGCTCATGGTTGTAGTCTAAGAGGTGAAGTGTCCCGTGAATAATTAGCAATGTCAGCTCTTGCTCGACAGAATGTTTCTGTTCCTTGGCTTGTACTACTGCCTGAGGATAAGAGATGATTACCTCTCCCAGGTGAAGTGTTTTATCCGGGGGGAGAATGAAGGGTGACTCCGCTTTCTGTTGAGGAAGCATATAAAAAGCAAGCACATCTGTGGGGCTATCTACTCCTCGGTAATCACGATTGAGCCTCTGCATTGTCTCAGAATCGGTGAAAACCAGGCTCACCTCATAGGGAGGCATTACGTCTTCAGCCTTGAGAACCTGCCGAGTTATTTTTCTTGCCCGGTCTTCGTCAACCAAACCGCGAAATTTTTCCTCAACAAAACTTTCAATTTCTTCTAACATGGCAAAAACCTTGTCTTGCCCCCATATACAGAGTTTACCACACTCTTTGTGGATAGGGGAAATTTGTGCAACAGGTAGATCGGGTGGAATCTTCGGTTTTCCTTTTATGTGCTATAATTATCGCCCTTATTTTTAACCCAGATAATGCAATGTGCGTGGTATCAATTTGTGCGGTTATCTCACTCATGCTTTTGCTCAACATTGATGGGGTTAACCTGTTCTATTAGGTGCCTTGAGCGGATGAATGGTTACTTAAGGACTAATCCTCAATAAATGGACTAATGAACAAGACAGAGTGAACATGAATATCTTGAGCCAAATCATAGCTAATAAGATGTTAATCATCCCTGTCGCTGCTTGGTTTGTGGCTCAAGCACTCAAAACAATCATATACTCACTGGGGGAAAGGCACTTAACTCTGTATCACATGGCCAGCCCTGGAGGTATGCCTAGCGCTCATGCCGCTCTGGTTTGTGCTTTGGCCACAACTGCAGGTATGGTGTATGGAATAGGCTCAGGTCTTTTTGCCATAAGTGTTATTCTCGCTGTTGTAGTTATGTATGATGCCACTAGCGTACGGCAAGCGGTAGACAAGCAATCTGCTATCCTGGGTCATTTGCTAATTAGTTTCCCTAAAACACAGCTTGAATTTGAAGACCGCATGGAACAACTAGTAGGGCATACTCGATTTCAAGTTATAGCTGGAGCGGCATTGGGAATTCTCCTTGCCTTGTGGTGGACATAATGCTACTATAACCAAACTAAATAAGATAAAAGGAGGAAACTATGGAAAGGACAAAATATACTTTAGATGAAAAGGAAATGCCAACTCATTGGTACAATATCCAGGCCGATTTGCCAGAGCCCCTGCCACCGCTGCTCAATCCCGTCACTAAGCAGCCTACGCGTCTTCCCCCTCCCCTGTTCCCTGATGCCCTTAACGAGCAGGAGTTCAGCAAGGAGCGCTGGATTGAAATCCCTGAAGAGGTGCAAGATATCTACCGGCTATGGAGGCCGACACCCCTGTTTCGGGCATGGAGACTGGAGAAAGCTCTCGATACGCCAGCCAAGATTTTCTATAAATATGAAGGAACAAGCCCGGCCGGTAGCCATAAGCCTAACACCGCTGTAGCTCAGGCATACTATGTCAAGAAAGAAGGGTTCAAGCGGATAAGTACCGAGACGGGTGCAGGACAATGGGGGAGTGCCATGAGCATGGGTGCTATGTTTTTCGGTCTTGAGTGCAAAGTCTACATGGTTAGGATTAGTTACGAACAGAAGCCATATCGTCGCATATTAATGGAGACATGGGGAGCAAAGTGCGTGCCCAGCCCCAGTAAAGATACCCAAATAGGGCGAGATATTCTGACAAAGGACCCTACTTGTAGCGGCAGTCTGGGTATTGCCATTAGTGAAGCAGTGGAGGATGCCCTTGCCCGTGATGATACCAAGTATTGCTTGGGTAGTGTCCTCAACCATGTTCTATTACATCAAACCATTGTGGGGGAGGAGACAAGAAAACAGATGGAGAAGGCATGTGCTTATCCTGATATTATTGTCGGCTGCGTTGGCGGCGGTTCAAACTTCGCCGGACAATTCCTGCCCTGGATCAGGGATAAAATTAGTGGAGTAAAACCAGACATGCGCATCATCTGCGTTGAGCCTACAGCCTGTCCCAGCCTGACTAAGGGACCTTATGCCTGGGATTACGGAGATGTAGCTGGGCTGGCCCCCATAGTCAAGATGTACACCCTAGGTCATACCTTTGTTCCACCACCAGTCCATGCTGGAGGATTACGCTACCACGGAATGGCTCCCATCATTTGTCATCTCTATAAGCTAGGCCTAGTTGAGGCTAGGGCTGAATCCCAGGTGGGCACGTTTGAAGCAGGCGTGAAGTTTGCCCGAACCGAGGGCATTATCAGTGCCCCAGAGCCAAACCATGCTATCAAGGTGGTTATTGATGAGGCTCTTAAGTGCCGGGAGTCTGGTGAGTCAAAGACTATCCTGCTGGCTCATAGTGGGCATGGGCATTTCGACATGGCTGCTTATGATGCTTACCTCTCGGGTAAACTTGTAGATTATGAGTACCCTAGGGAAATGGTGGAGGCAGCATTAGCAAATCTGCCAAAGGTAGACTAAAACCTAATCCTGAGACTCCCATGGAAGCTAGAAGCACTTGCTTGCAAAGCGATGGGCTTAAGCTTGCCGCTGAGGTTTATATTCCCGCAGGAAATAGGCCTCACCCGGCTTTATGCATCTGCCATGGAATTCCTGCTGTTGCTTATAATCCCGAAGATAGAGGTTATGCCATACTGGCACAAAAGTTTTGTGCTGGCGGATTTGTTACTTTGATATTCAATTTTCGCGGGGCAGGGAAAAGCGAGGGCAATTTTGATATTCCAGGCTGGAGCAAGGATTTACAAGTTGCTCTGGATTTCCTTTACCATCTTAAAGAAGTAGATGGGAATCATATTTGTCTCCTTGGCTTTAGTGGTGGGGCAGCAATCAGTGTCTATGTTGCTGCTCATGACTACAGAGTGTCCTCATTGGTAGCCTGTGCCTGTCCGGCTGAATTTGGCGTTCTCTCGAGCAAAGAAAAGGTTATGCCTAGCTTACAACATTTTCGTGATATAGGGATTATCAGGGATAAAGACTTTCCACCCTCGCTCCAAGAATGGCTAAAGGGCTTTGAAACAATTTCTCCAATTCACTGGATAGACAAGATTTCCCCTCGCCCCCTGCTTCTGCTTCACGGAGATGGCGATGAAGTAGTGCCGGTAAAGCATGCCCGTCAGCTTTACCAAAAAGCCAAAGACCCTAAGGAACTAAGGATAATTCCTGGTGCCAGGCACAAGCTACGCCTTGAGGAGAGAGCAGTGTCTATTGCTTTAGATTGGCTCAAGGCGAGATGCTAGAAACCTTGTCCTTTGTTATGCGATTTGACACTTAACCATCCGAAGTGATAAAATCCCAAGGTGTAATAATGGAGGTGATAAAATTTACGCAATCATTGAAACCGGTGGCAAACAGTACAAAGTTTGCCCAAAACAGACAATAAAAGTTGAGCGCCTGAACATACCTCAAGGTAATACGGTGGAGTTGGACAAAGTTTTGTTTATTGGGGATAATGGAAATACGTCTGTGGGCACCCCGACTATTAAGGGCGCTAAAGTTGTGGCAACATCTTTAGGAGAAGTCAAAGGTAATAAAGTTATAGTGTTCAAATATAAGGCTAAGGTTCGTTACCGCAAGAAAACGGGACATCGTC
>MNYE01000074.1:3511-5390 GCA_001873005.1 Dehalococcoidia bacterium CG2_30_46_9 | reverse complement strand
CACATAAAAAAGCTGGTGGTAGCACAAGGTGTGGGCGTGATAGTCAATCGAAGCGCCTGGGAGTAAAGAAGTTTGGAGGAGAGCAAGTTCGTGCTGGAAATATTCTGGTACGACAGCGTGGGACTTGCATACTCCCCGGTAATAATGTTGATATCGGCCGGGACTACACGCTATTTGCTTTAACAGATGGTTATGTTAAATACGAGCCGGCAACAAAGTATAAAAAGAAGGTAAGCGTTTGCAATGAAAGATAAGATTCATCCTAAATATTATGACAATGCTAAGGTAATTTGTCTTTGCGGCAATACCTTTACCACTGGCTCCACCAAGCCTGAGATTAGAGTAGAGATGTGCGGCAAGTGCCATCCCTTCTATACCGGCACACAAAGAATAGTGGATACCATGGGAAAGGTGGAGCGATTTAAGAAACGCTACAAGATAAAGGACTAGGCGATTAAATCCTACTCTGAACTTAATTCAGGGCTAAGCACCAAAAAATAAACTCTAAGCACTAAATCCTAAACAAAGAGGAGTTTTGCCCTGAACTTGTTTCAGGGTTGGATTTGGAACTTTGGATTTGTTTAAGAAGGAGGAATGCACGACCCTAAAGGGTCGCACTACGATAATCAGTCTATAATGGCAAAACCTTTTTATTATGGTGGGCAGGCAGTCATCGAGGGTGTGATGATGCGAGGCAGGGATAATCTCGCCATTTCTGTACGTGGCCCCGATGGAAAATTAAACATTAAAAAGCAGCCATTGCCCAGCATTTACAAGGGCCGTCTCAGGGAAACACCTTTAATAAGAGGAATCATCGTTCTTATCGAAACTCTAGTTTTGGGCACTCAAGTCTTGCTTCACTCCGCTCAGGTAGCTTCGGCAGAAGAAGAGGAAGAGAAAATACCCACAGCACTTTTATGGGGAACTGTAGCTGCCAGCCTCGCCTTTGGTGTAGCCCTTTTCTTTATTGCTCCCCTCTTTACTACCCGTTATTTTGTTGACCCGTATCTTGGTTCTGCACTAGTAAGCAACCTGGTTGAAGGCTTTATCCGTATCGGCATTTTCGTTGCCTACCTCAAGCTAATAGGGTTAATTCCTGATATTAAACGAGTTTTTGCCTATCATGGAGCAGAGCACAAAGTGGTTAATGCTTACGAGGCAGGCATTCCTTTAGAAGCGAAAGCGGTTAGAAACTATTCCACTGCCCATCCCCGTTGCGGCACCAGTTTCATCTTTATCGTATTAATCATCGCTATATTTGTCTTCTCTTTATTCGGTCGTCCTTCATTATGGTTAAGCGTTCTGTCTCGCATTCTCCTTATCCCAGTTATTGCTGCCCTGGGCTACGAAATTATGAAGTTCGGAGCAAGCCACATTAAAAGCATGACAATACGAATTTTCCTCGCTCCGGGACTGGCATTACAAGCTATGACTACTAGAGAGCCTGATGATGACCAAATAGAAGCTGCTATAGCGGCATTAAATGAAGTTATCGAGAGTGAAAAACCCTGAATCAAGTTCAGGGTGTGTCCTTGTCTTCCAATTGTTGGAAGAAGCAAGTCCGGTTGCCGGTGTGGCAAACTGGTCCCGTAGGTACAGCCTTAATAAGAAGGGTATCACTGTCGCAATCCTTGATAATGGAAGACAACTTGAGAAAATTACCTGAGGTCTCTCCTTTGTGCCACAATTCCTGCCGACTGCGGCTGTAGAACCATACGTCTCCGCTAGATATTGTTCTCTTTAGCGCTTCCTTGTTCATATAGCCTAGCATAAGGACTTCGCTATTCCTGGCATCCTGAATAATAGCTGGAATCAAACCTTTATCGTCAAACTTTAACATTTAACCTCCAAATCTAATGATAGCCTGGCGTAAATCAAC
>MNYE01000074.1:0-3468 GCA_001873005.1 Dehalococcoidia bacterium CG2_30_46_9 | reverse complement strand
CCAAGTTCTTTAAGCCTTTGCAAATGCTCCAGCTTGGAAATACCTCCAGAGGCAATGACGGGCACCCCATCCTGAAACAAGTTCAGGACAGCAACCAGCTTGCCCACCATATCGAAATTAGGTTCGGTCAGAGTTCCGTCTCTTTTTATGTCGGTATAAATGAAGCGCTGTGCCCCAGCTTTCACCATCTCTCGACTTAACTCTAATACATCAACATTTGTATCCTTACTCCATCCATGGATAGCTATTCTGCCATCTCGGGCATCGAGTCCTACTATGATAGCCTGGTCAAAGCGGTGGCAAAGCTTTCCTACCAATCCAGGATTTTCTATAGCTATTGTACCGAGGATTATGCGGCTTACCCCTTTCTGCAACAATTTCTCCACAGTCTTCTCTTCTCTGATGCCACCGCCCAACTCTACCAGCAAGCCACTTTCTTTCATTATTTGTTCGATAGCTGCCAGATTTTTGGGCTCACCCGTAGCTGCCCCATCCAGATCAATAATGTGAAGCCATTCAGCTCCCTGAGAATACCACCTCAAAGCTACTGCCACAGGGTCTTCAGCAAAGACAGTTTCCTGATTGTAATTGCCCTGGTACAGCCGAACGCATCTGCCAGATTTAAGGTCGATCGCTGGGATTATTTTCATCTATCACCTTCTCCTCATAGCGAGCCAGGGTAAAAATTAGGTCAGCCAAACGGTTAAGATATTTCAATATTTCTTCATTGATAAGTCTTCCTGTGTGCTTAAAAGCGACCGCCCTTCTTTCAGCACGCCTCACCACCGTCCGTGCTACATCCAGAGCCGCTGAGCTTACACAAGCACCGGGAATAATAAACTCCCGAGGCATATCAATTTTGGCCTCAAAATCATCTATCAAGTCTTCTAGTCCTTGCACCATCTCCGGTGTAATTACTTTGCCTTTCGCTGCCATTTGCGGATAATGCTCTTCTGGAGTTGCCATTTCCGCCCCGATAACAAATAAATCTCGCTGTAAGCTTGACAAAATATCCTGAACCTCCGGCCGGCAAAAGTTCTTAGCCAGCCCTAACATTGAAACTGCCTCATCAATAGTGCCATAGACCTCACATCTATCATCACATTTAGCCACTCTGGTACCGTAAAGGAGGCTGGTCTCCCCCTTGTCGCCCCTTTTATTAAATGTCTTCATTAGATTACCTCAAACCAAGCAAATTTGAATCTATAATACAGGAGTCCGGCATAACTAGACAAGCGTCCGATGGCAAAATTTCGTTCTAGAGTATTCACAACCATTATGGTTCTGGCGCTGGTAACAGCACTTGGCGTTCCCTTGGTGAATCCGGGGTAGTAAAGGCACAGGCAGGCAGTATAGACATCTTCGGAGCAAAGTGCCATCCCCAGTCCGTTCCGAACTATCAGATTCTGGAAGCATCAGTTCGAGGTATATCTGTCTGGTCGGGGTCAGGCCCAGGTAAGCAAAAAGGATCTGACTAATTATCTCGCTTACATATACGAGAAGTGCCTAGCCAGAATAGAAGCTAGCTATCCAGCTTGGTCTGGGGGAGTCGGTGGGTTGGCATCAGTATGGACATCGGCAATGAGGGTAGTTTCCTTGCCCTCAGCTTCAACATTAGTAGGGGCGAGCATGCTCGCCCCTACTGAATCAAGCTGCTGCCCAAAGTTTCTGATGAATTCGTAGTCGGCTTCGCTCAGTTCCTTGCCTTCCAGTTTATCCCTGGAGATGCGGATTAGCCTCTCCAGAATACTCTCCAGGCTCTCCAGTCGTGATTTTTCACCGTCGCTCAAGGCATTGAGCTGGGCTAGTCCTTCTTTGGTCATTGTGGTGAGTGCTAGCATACGGGCATAAAACTCAGTAACTGTCCTGAACTTGATTCAGGACTACCACTGGCTTTGGCTGAGGTGGCATTGCTGTTAGCCCTGGGGTATAGCTTTGAGCTCGCTCAATTGCTTATCATAGCTAGTATTTTTTCCTTGGTATTCAGTATCCCCTTCAGCTTTCAGTATCTCGTAAGCCTGCTCGAACCCCAGGACTGCCATGACATCTAAGGATAGATAATGCAAAGACCGGAACCGCCATAGACTTGCCGATTCCTCATCTGAGCCAGTTCCGCCTTCAAACTGAGCAATGTTTCCTCATCAGCAAGCTGATTGGCATTGAAACTGGTGCCCAGAACTTTCGCCATAGCCTCCAGGTATTCATAAGGTGTGAGATCATCAGCGGTGCCGACAAAGAATGAAGTGACGGAGTAAATCCGATTCCATATTTCCCAACAAGTGGTGAGATTGTTTTGCTGCCCCCTCGTTTCAGGGCTTCAGTTGGTGTTTGCAGGAACTTTAAAGCGACAGCAAAATAAGCCACATTCCTTCTCGCAGCTTCCTTCAAGTCAGCATCAGCGAAGGATTGATAATCCTGCATTGCCCTTTCCATCATCGCCAAGCTCATGTCAATAAGCTCGTTGAAGAACTCTTCCTCTTCAAGACGTTTCAATATTTCATTAAACTGTATGTGGTAGAGGCTGGGTTGAAACGAAATTCAGTCCTGAACTTGCTTCAGGATTAGTCACCTGAGCTAGATCTAGGGGCAAAGAGTAAGACAAGCTACCCGGAGTAAAGCTCACCGAAGTTAGCTTATAAGCCGAAGTCATAGCTAACTTGGGGTTGGAAAGGCTAGCACCTCCTACTCAGCCTTTATTTGCTGCCAACTCAGTGGACAAGAAATTATCAATAAATATCACCTTAGTCGCTATGCTGCTGATTCGTTCGATAGGTATTACCGCCTCCTGACCCAGATTATCAATCACCATCCATATCCTATCTTGCGATAATTCCTTTTTGATATCAACGACTATTCCCAGTTGAACACCCTCAGACAAGGCAACCTCTTTACCCAGAAGAAGCACCTCCAGCCCTCTGACGGTTATCAAGGTTCTCAGCATCCGCAGAATCTTCATGATTTAGCCTTCTAGAGTAAGAACGAAATAGTTGACAAAAGGTTTATCCAGGTTTCTACCAGCAAAATCTTGCCCACCAAGGCTGCTCTCGCTTGATTATCTCTCCTGAAAGAGCATCTATCTTTGTCTCTATGTTTATTTCTCTGGGTACCAGGCCGAGAAGTTTTCCATGAGTTACGCTTACCACCTGGTATATCGCCTTGTCATTTACTGCCTTGAGCTCGATAAACTGCATTTCATCTTTTACTCTGCCTGCCGCTTCATCGGGCATAACTCTTACTGGAAGTAACCGGTAGCCATTATCCAGGAAGATCTGTCCATCGATGATTTTCAACTTACAATCCTGAGATAGCCTGATTATCGCAGGCACATCATTAACCTCAATTATGGCTGTCAGTCCATACTTTAGCTCAAGATAAGCCAGGTGGGTTCTATCGTCATTGCCCCTTACCTTGATTCTCACCACCACTTCCGGAGCTAATGCCTCGCCGTCACCCTGAAAACTAAAACCT
>MNYE01000001.1 GCA_001873005.1 Dehalococcoidia bacterium CG2_30_46_9 | reverse complement strand
CACCTCCTTTCGAGATGCCTATTCTTTAACACTTTTTTCGGAAAGAGGACATTTCTATCGAGTTTTCTAGAGGACATTATCAAAGAGTTTCAACACTACAACCCATCCACCATGGTGGATTGCCCCGCTAATTCTTATCTGCTAATATTATTGCAAGCCGTGCTAGGCGGGGAGCTAGCGGTGCCCTGTACCCGAAAACCGCTATAGCGGGGCTGAATCCCTGCTTGAGGTTTACAGCTTGCAGATTATCTATGTTAAGTGGCGTTGATAGTTGGGTTCTATACAACCAGACGCTACGAATCCCGCCAGGTCCGGAAGGAAGCAGCGGTAAGTAGCATTTCTGGTGTGCTATAGAGTTGCCTGGCTGGAGCTGGCTGGCAAAAGACATCTAGCAAGTTTAGGAATCGAGGGCAGGTGCACGGCTTGATAGGGAAGGTTTTCTACAAATTGCTTGGTAAACGTCAGACCTAAAAAGAGATTAGGACAGTATTTCCTTTCTGATGAGCATGTATTAAGGGATATTCTATCTGTTGCTGAGCTCAATCCTACCGATGTTGTCGTTGAGGTAGGTCCGGGGCTAGGTATACTAACAAAGGAATTGGCCAAGCAAGCTGCCAAAGTCATTGCGGTAGAGATTGATGCCAGGCTAGTCAGCATATTGACAAAAAAATTATCTTCATTTCCTAACGTCAAGATTGTCCATGGTGATATACTTAAGATTTCTCCAGAGCAACTTCTGGAAGCAGCGCGGGAATTCCTCCCCCACAATGCCGGAAGAGGGCTAAAGACCTGTCCCGGCTCCCTCCAGAGCTATAAGGTTGTGGCTAATCTCCCTTATTATATTACTTCACCTGTATTGCGTCATTTCCTTGGAGCTTCAGCGAAACCCTCAATGATGGTGGTAATGGTACAAAAAGAAGTTGGCGAGGCTATAGTTGCCGCCTCTGGCAAGATGAGCTTACTCAGTCTCAATGTTCAGTTTTATGGTAAACCCATTATCACAGCCTATGTATCAGCAGACAGTTTTTCCCCCCGGCCTAGGGTAGATTCGGTGATTTTGCGCATAAATGTTTATCCTAAGCCGCCCGTTGAGGTCTCTGATGTTGCCAGTTTTTTTCACACAATTAGCTGCGGTTTTAGCTCACGCCGGAAGCAGCTTCGAAATTCTCTAGCTCAAGCTTTAAAGATGCCACCTGATGAAGTTACTCTGCTCCTGGAAAAGGCAGGAGTGGAAGCTAAGCGACGGGCCGAGACTCTTAATCTTGAAGAATGGAAAAAAATCTGGGAAACCTTTGCCCCGTTTACTAAAGCCGAAAATGTTAACCATTTACGCGCCAGCTAAAATAAATCTTGTTCTGGAAGTATTAGGCAAATGTGATAACTACCATCGAATCTACAGCATTTTCCAGGCAATAAATTTGTGTGATATTCTTAAGTTTCAGGCAGGCGAGGAAATATCCCTTAAGTGCGCTGAGCCAGATTTGGAATGTGATAATTTAGTAGTAAAGGCTGCCGAACTTCTCAGGGAGGTTAAGGGATGTGACAAAGGAGCGCAAATCAAACTTCATAAGTATATACCATGGGGAGTTGGCTTAGGGGGAGGTAGTAGTGATGCCGCGGCAACTCTTCTAGCTCTCAATAAACTTTGGGGGCTGGAGCTATCTGATTCTGAGCTAGTTCATATAGCATCCAGGCTGGGTTCAGATGTTCCCTTCTTTATCCATGGAGGTACGGCTTTAGTAGAAGGGAAAGGGGAAAAGATAACTCCACTACTACCTTTGCCACTAACTTGGTTTGTTTTAGTAGTGCCACCATTACCCAAGATCCCAGAAAAAACGGCGCAGATGTACCGTAAACTAAATTCCCGCCATTTCACCGAGGGGCAGTTTGTGAATGCAGCCTTGTCATGCTTGAGGCAAGGACAAATCGATATCTCTTTAACCTTCAATGTTTTTGAAAACTTGGTTTTCGATGTATTTCCTGGACTTGAGGAATATAGAAGAAGATTCAAGGAAGCTGGAGCCCCGATGGTCTGTCTCACTGGGTCTGGGCCATGTCTTTTTACTATCCTTCAGGAGGAGGAAAAAGCCAGGGAATTATGTTTGCGATTGAAGAGGCAAGGACTAGATAGTCTGATAGTCAATAGTCTAAAGTCTAATGACTCAAGACTAAAGACTAATGACTAATTGACTAATGGCTAAAGACTAATGACTAACGACTCAAGACTAGTTCGGAGATGGCACAGGATAGTGCTCTATGTTGTTATCCTTATTGGTCTTAGCGTTGGTCTTTTTTATTTGGTGAGATATCTAATGGTCTACTTCAATATCTCGCCAGATAGCTTTGCCGCCCCAGTTTATGCCGTTGTTTTTGTCGCTACTTTGGCATGCAACGCTAGCATTATGGTTCCTGTAGCTATCCATACTTCCATAATGATGGCAGCGGCATCGCAATGGAATCCTCTTCTTGTAGCCCTTACAGCTAGCGTAGCCGGCACTTTAGGAGAAATAACTGGCTATTATGCTGGTTACCTGGGGAAGAAGATAATGTTCGCTGAAGGTACCCCAGGGTATGACAGGCTGGCAAGCTGGATGAAACGACATGGACCCTGGGCTATTTTTCTCATTTCTCTTCAGCCTATTCTACCAGTTGATATAGCTGGGCTTCTCTCCGGAGCTTCGAGAATACCCTTATGGAAATTTCTGCTACCTTGCTGGGCAGGGAAATTCCCTAAGTACCTTTTGTTCTGTTATTTTGGCTCCAGCCTTCTTAATCTTCTTCCTTTTTAGTTTGTAGTTTCAATAATAGGGCTAGCTTTTCCTCGTCTTCTTTGGTATTAACCTTCCCATCCAATTTTGCCTTATGCAATGTCTGGAGTATCCTTCCCAACTCTGGTCCAGGAAAAATGCCTAGTTCTTTTAGTTCTTCCCCATTAAGTAAAGTCTTGACATAGCGTAGTTTTTTTAGGAATAGTTGTAGATAACCACGGATGATTAAGGATTCCGAGGCGATAGCATTTGTCTGGATAGCCAGCGGCTCATACTCGTGTATAAAGTAATAAATCTCGCTTGGTCTCAGGGAAGATTTATCCAGGGAAGGAAGTTCAGTCTTGAGACAAAGAGTGTCACGCAATGCTTGGGATAACTTACCCGGTATATTGAGACGATGGATTAATTGTTCCAATTCCTCTGCGCTAAGTGAATAAACGAGAAGGCAAAAGTAGAGTGAAGGTAGCTGGCTGGGCTTATTTAACAAACGTGCCTTATCAAATTTCTCAGCTATCCAGCCATCGCCTTTCAGGGAAGGACATATTTTTGCTAGCACTCCAAGCTCATTAAGGCGTTTGATGGCATATTCAGGATATTTTTCTCGCAAAATTAATTCTAATTCGTGTCTTATTCGGTCACTGCTTATAGTATCCAGCATAGGGATGTTTTCTTTAAGCAATCGTGCAGTTTCCGTTTCCAAATTAAATCTCAGCCGTTGTTCGTAGCGAATAGCCCGCAAGATTCTGGTAGCGTCGTCGCTAAAGCTCCTGGAGTGCAAAATGCGAATAAGACGATGCTCCAGATCATTTCTACCATGGTAGGGGTCAATTAATTCCCCGTAACTGTTTGGCATGAGGGATATCGCCATGGCATTGATGGAGAAATCCCGACGAAAGAGATCATTCGCGATAGTGCCAGGCACAACTATGGGCAATGCTCCTGCTTTGGCATAAGTTTCACTTCGTGCCGTAGCTATGTCTATAGCAAAATCGCCGTACTTGAATTTGGCAGTGCCAAATCGTGGATGCGTAGCCAATTTTCCCATTCGTTGCCTCAGGAGAGGCGAGGTTGCAATTTGTTGCGCCAACGTCAATGCGTCGCCCTCAACTACCAGGTCGAGGTCAAAATTGCTGTAACCCAGAAGCAAATCTCGAACTACACCACCAACGAGGTAAACCTGATACCCGAACTGCTGAGCTAATTCACAGATGTTACCGACTAACTCCAAAAGGTGCGGAGGTAAATATTGTTCAACCTTCCCAGCGAGATTCATGGCAAATTCTTCCGTTAACTACCTAAAGGCAAATAATTGAACACTTACCATTATTCTATTATGGATTTTGTCGCCTGTCATTACAGCGTTTGACCCAACTCCCGATGGCAGGTATACTTTTGTCAATTTCTTTAAAGCTATGCAATTAAAATTCTGGGGGTAGCTATGTTTACAGAGAAAACCTTGAAACAGGTGCGCCAAGGCGGGAAGGAATGGGAGAAGGAAGTAGAGGAAGTCAGCAAGGAGAAGCCAGAAAGGAAGAAAAGGTTCTCCACCGTTTCCGACCTAGAAATAAAGAGGATTTATACTCCAGAAGATATTAAAGACTTAAATTTTGAGCGTGATATTGGCTACCCTGGTCTTTTCCCCTTCACTCGAGGCTGTCAACCTACTATGTATCGGGGGAGGGAATGGACTTTTCGTATGTTCTCGGGAATGGGCACCGCTGAAGATACCAATAAGAGGTGGCATCTATTACTGAAAGAGGGGGAGACAGGGCTTAGCACTGCCTTCGATTTCCCTACTTTGATGGGATACGATTCTGATTCGTCCCGGGCTATAGGTGAGATTGGAAAGTGTGGAGTGGCAATAGACACATTGCGCGACTTTGAGATTCTGACTGACAAAATTCCTCTTGGTTCCGTTACTACCTCCATGACGATTAACCCTCCTGCCCCCATACTTTGGGCAATGTATTTAGTCGTGGCGGAGAAATCAGGGGTGAACTGGGATAAGATTGGGGGGACAATCCAAAACGATATGCTGAAGGAGTTTATCGCCCAGAAAACATTAATGCTGCCACCCGAGCCCTCAATTAGAATAACGAGTGATACTGTTGAATTTGGCACCAAATATGTTCCCAGATGGAATACTATAAGCATCAGTGGCTACCATATTCGGGAGGCAGGTTCTACTGCTGTCCAGGAATTGGCTTTTACCCTGGCTGATGGAATAGCTTATGTTCAGGATGTTATTGAGAGAAAGAAACTGGATGTTGATTCTTTCACACCCCGCCTTTCTTTTTTCTTTAATTCTCATCTCGATTTCTTTGAGGAAATTGCCAAGTTCAGAGCAGCGCGAAGAATGTGGGCTAAGATTATGAGAGACAGATTTAAGGCTAAAGACCCTCGTTCTTGGTGGATGAGGTTTCATACTCAAACTGCCGGCTGTTCGCTCACTGCCCAACAGCCTTTTAACAATGTAATTAGAACTACTACTGAGGCATTGGCCGCAGTCTTGGGAGGAACGCAGTCTCTCCATACCAATTCTCTAGACGAAGTATTGGCTTTGCCCAGTGAATTTGCTGCCACTATTGCCTTACGCACCCAGCAAATTCTTGCTGAGGAAACTGGAGTAGCTAATACTATTGATCCCCTGGCTGGCTCTTATTTCGTGGAGTCTCTAACTAACCAGATAGAGGAAGAAGCCTGGAAGTATATCCGGAAAATAGATGATATGGGTGGTATGCTTGCCGCTATTGAGCAGGGCTTTCCGCAAAAAGAGATCGCCAATGCTGCCTATCATTACCAGAAACAGATAGATGAGAGTGAGAAAATTGTCGTTGGTGTGAATAAGTATGTTGTCAAAGAAGAAAATCCTCCCCAATTATTAAAGATAGATGAAGAAGTTGAACGGAAGCAAATCACCAGGTTGAAAGAAGTAAAGAGAGTAAGAGATAATCGCAAAGTAGTCCAAACTCTGAACGATCTCCGCACTGCCTCCAAGACCGATAAAAATTTGATGCCTTATGTGATAGAAGCAGTGAAGGAAAACGCCACCGAGCAGGAAATCTGTGATGTATGGAGGGAAGTCTTTGGAGAATATCATGACCCAGGATTCTATTGAGAAAGCGAATAGTTCAGAAAGAAAGCTAAGGATCTTGATTGCTAAGCCCGGGCTCGATGGACATGACCGAGGAGCAAAGGTTGTAGCTCGGGCTTATCGGGATGCTGGATTTGAAGTGGTATATACCGGCTTACATCAGACGCCAGAGCAGATTGTCAGCGCTGCTTTACAGGAGGACGTTGACTTGATTGGGCTAAGCTGTCTCTCTGGAGCTCACATGACATTGTTTAAACGAGTGCTTGATTTACTAAAAGAACGCAAAACGGAAATCCCCGTGATTGTAGGCGGCATCATTCCCGAAGATGATATTCCCAAACTTAAAGAAATGGGGATCAATGAAGTATTCTTGCCAGGTACACCCCTTAAGAGTATAGTAGCCTGGACAAGAAAAAACATAACACCTCGCTATTGAGTTGAGAAAAATAGTGGCCCGAATAACTCTAAGAAAGCCTAGGGATGCTTGACATAGTTTACCTGCAAGACTAAAATATTGGCGCTTTTAGATATGGCTGATGTAAAGATTGGTCCCGGTGAGAGCTTTGAAAACCTGCTACGTAGGTTTAATAAACAGGTGCAGCAAGACCGTATCTTAGCCGAGGTGCGCCGACGTAAATTCTACGAAAAGCCTAGCGCCGAGAGGAAGAGAAAAGAGTCGCTGAAAAGGTGCAAGAGTTTTAGATAATCTAGTGGCGCTGAAAGACAAAATACAGGAAAACCTTTGGGCAGCAACTAAGCGTCAGGAAAAAACTTATGTTGCAATATTACGTTTGCTGCTCGCTGATATAAAGAATATCGAAATCGCTGAACACAAGCCTGTTGACGACACTAAGGTGGCCGAAATCATTAATAAGCAGATAAGGCGCCACCGAGAAAGCATCGAGGCATTTAAACAAGGGAACCGTAGCGACCTTGTATCTCAGGAAGAGGCAGAGCTAAAAATTCTTATGGAATTTCTGCCAAAGCAGATGAGCCACGATGAGATTGTAGCTGCAGCACATCAGGCAATTGAGATAGTTGGAGCCAAAAGTCCAAATGACAAAGGTAAAGTTATGTCTCAGCTTATGCCTCAGCTTAAAGGGAAGGCTGACGGAAGAGAAGCCAGCGATATTGTTTCGCAATTGCTGGCTACTATCTAAGGTTTTCAGTCACTTTTCAGCAATATGCCAATTTTCAGGTTATTGTTCTACGATCTGACTTCTGTCTATTTTGAAGGTCATGGGCCAGGGGAAGATGAGTAAATGACCTTTCTGGCATGAAGGGTTCGTTTTCCGTGAATTTGTCCAGGGATTCAATTCGTATTGCCATCATCAGGCATGGGCGAACTGAATGGAATGAAGGGGAGAGAGAAAGATTTCGCGGACGAGCTGAGATAGACCTAAATGAACTTGGTTTAAGGCAAGCTAAAGCAACTGCTGCTAGCCTATCTCACTGGAAGATAGATGCAATATACTCCAGTCCTTTGAAAAGAGCACTCGTTACCGCTCAAATCCTGGCTTCACCTTTTGGTCTTGAGGTTAGACCTTTGCCTGGTCTTATTGATATTGACTACGGAATCTGGCAAGGTCTTTCACTAGAACAATCCAAAGCTCAAGATAATCAGCTTTACCAGCTCTGGCAACAAAGCCCTCATTTGGTTACTTTTCCCAAAGGGGAAAGTCTGGCTCAAGTAAGAATGAGAGCTGTCGCAGCTATAAACCATCTTTTAGCTAAGCACGCTGGTGAAACCGTTGTCCTTGTATCCCATAAAGTGGTTTGCAAGGTTTTGCTCTGCTATTTCTTGGGTCTGGATAATTCCCACTTCTGGCAAATTGAGCAGGATACCGCAGCAATTAGTGTTGTGGAATTAAGAGATAATATCTTCGTCCTGAAGCTACTCAATGATACCTGCCACACGTCCCTCGCCAGATAAGGGGTGGAGTGGATGAGGGCCTCCCCACAAGATAGGAGGCCCTCCCATCAACCCCCCTTATTTGTCAAGGGACGCTAGCTCCCGCTAATCAAGGATAGAAACTCGGAGCGGGTAGCTATCTTACTGCGGAAAGTTCCTCTTACTGCCGAGGTCACCACATTGGCTCCAGGTTTTTTAATTCCCCTCATGGTCATGCACAAGTGCTCAGCACGAACAACCACTGCCACGCCATCAGGATGTAAGGCTTCAAAAATGGCATCAGCAATCTGTCTCGTCATCCTTTCCTGAAGCTGGGGGCGTCTTGCGCAAATCTCTACCACTCTGGCTAACTTGCTTACCCCGACAACCCTCCCATCCTCACTCGGGATATATCCCACATGAGCTACGCCATAGAAAGGCAAGAGGTGATGCTCACACATGGAGTAAAAAGGAATATCGCGTAAAACTATCATTTCATGATGTCCTTCCTCAAAGCCAATCATCAGCTCATTTTTAGGGTCAATATCGATGCCGGAGAAAAGCTCAGCGTACATTTCAGCAATCCTCTGCGGGGTATCTCTTAAACTTTCTCGGGAGGGGTTCTCACCAATAGCTTCGATAATAGAGATTGCTGCCAGCCTGATTTTCTCTTTATCAATCATTTTTCTATAACCTCCCTTTGCTAAGAATTAATCAATTTCCCGACGATCCCTTCACAGAGCACAGATATATCTTCAGTAGAAAGGTAATCAGAAATGGTGCTGTCAAACATTATATTCCCTCTGGGAGCAAACTCACTATCACCGCGCCATAAAACTGTGGTTATAGGTACTTTGGGGAAAGCTTTAATGCTTACGGCTACGTCACCATAATTTGCTTTACAGCCTCCCAATTTTTCCGCAGCCCCTATTAGCAATTCAGGTTCTTTGCCAAAGCGCCGCAAAAGAGGCGTTACGGTTCTCTGGGAAAATGCCGTGAAATAGCTAGCACCTCCCGGCAGTTGCCTAAAGCTGATTAACTTATTACTCGTGGGGGTACCCTTTGCCGAAATCAGATAATGAAGTATTAGTATCTTATCTTTTAGTGGAATTTCCTCCTCGCCTCCTTGTCCATGTGAGATTGCTTCGGGGCTTTGCCCTTCGCAATGACGGAGCCTATCCCTCAATGAAATTTCCATACTGGGAATGGTGATGACATACGATTGGTTTAAATATTCGACAATCACCTTGTCAGGATCCACGTATTGTGCACCGCTATTGAGGCATTGTTGCGTTATGTTCATGCTTGCCAATTTCTCACAGGCAAGTTTGTAAGGAAGCTCGTAAGCTTGTTCTTGAGAACTACACATTGGTTTTATAACCAGCCTTTTCTAGTATTTTTTTCACGGACAAAGAAGCAGGCGAATTCTCTGGTAACTCCAATAAAGACTTCCCTTTTAGGTTATATTCTCTCACCGCAGGGTCATAATCTATTTTCCCCAAGTAGGTCTCCCCCGTATCTCGTAAATACTCTTCTGTTTGTTCATTAAACCTATAATTACCTACCAGATAAAAGTGTTTATAGCTAATCTTTACCCCTTTAGCAACGTATTTAATCCTTTCTATATGCTTTGTGGATTTCTCAGAAGGGTCTAGTATTACAAATAAATCATCTATGTCCGGCGTTATTTTCCGGTTTAAATGTTCCAACCCGGCAGGAGAATCCACCACTACTTCCTCATAGTCTTGAGCCAATTCAGGGATGACACTCTTGATTATGTCGTCGGCGTCACAATAACAACCCACAGTTAACTTTTTCCCCAGTGATATGAGAGCGAATTTTCCACCTTTGTATAAACAATCGCCACCTTTGATCATGTGTCCCAGTAAATCGGAAAGAGGTTTATGACCCGTCTGTCCAGAGCGCTTGTTTTCTTCAATAATATCATAGAGTGCGTCTGACACAGTCTTTTTCCCCTCTTTTCCCATATCAACACCGAGCATATCAGCTAGACTTTCATCGGGGTCAAGGTCAATAAGCAAAATAGAATGGGAATCAACATATCTTGTGAATAAGGCAACGAAAGTTGACTTCCCTGTTCCTCCTCTCCCGGTAGAAACAATTATCTTGCCCACGATTCTTAAACCAATCTTGCCTTGGCTAAAATCTTTTTGATAGATAAACAAGCAGGAGAATCCTCAGGTAGCTCCAGCAATGATTTACCTTTCAGGTTATACTCTTCCACGTTGGCATCATAGTCTATCTTTCCCAAATAAGTTTCACCTGTCTCCGGTAAATGCCCTTCTGACTCTCGATCAAACATATAATTTGCCACGAGGTAAAGGTGATTATAGTGAATCTCTACTGCCTTGGTAATTTCCTTGACCCTTTCGATGTGTTTTAGGGATTTTTCAGAGGGATCTAATATGACAAATAGATCATCTATGTCTGAAATTATGTTCCGGTTCAAATGTTCCAACCCTGCCGGTGAGTCTATTACCACATTTGTATAGTTCTTAGCTAGCTGGGAAATAGTTTTTCTAAGTAGATGGTCAGGAAAGCAATAACAGCCTTCAAGATCCTTTGTTGCTAAAGTAATCAGGTCGAATTTGTCACCCTCATATAAGCAATCACTCCATAT